>JAKSCJ010000321.1 GCA_022360675.1 Lysobacterales bacterium | reverse complement strand
TGGTATCAACGACACCACCAAAACCACCTGCACCGGCGTTGAAATGTTCCGCAAGTTGCTCGACGAAGGTCGTGCAGGCGACAACGTGGGCGTACTGCTGCGCGGTACCAAGCGTGACGAAGTGGAACGTGGCCAAGTATTGGCTAAGCCGGGTTCCATCACACCTCACACCAATTTTGAAGCTGAGGTGTATGTATTAAGCAAAGACGAAGGTGGGCGTCATACTCCGTTCTTAGACGGTTACCGTCCGCAGTTCTACTTCCGTACAACCGATATTACCGGTGCTGTGAAGCTGCCTGATGGCGTGCAAATGGTAATGCCGGGCGACAACGTGAAGATGACAGTATCCCTGATTGCACCGATTGCGATGGAAGAAGGCTTACGCTTCGCGATTCGTGAAGGTGGTCGTACCGTGGGTGCTGGCGTAGTAGCCAAAATCCTCGATTAATCGGTTTCAGCACAGGGTTCGGAGTAACGAAATATGGCTCAGCAGAGAATCAGAATCCGCCTAAAGGCATTCGATCACCGTTTGATCGACCGCTCGGCGCTGGAAATCGTTGAAACTGCTAAGCGGACAGGCGCACGTGTACGTGGCCCGATTCCGCTGCCGACAAAAATTGAGCGCTACACAGTCTTGATTTCACCTCACGTGAATAAAGATGCTCGTGACCAGTACGAACTGCGTACTCATAAGCGCCTTATGGATATCGTTGATCCTAACGACAAGACCGTCGACGCACTGATGAAGCTAGATCTGGCTGCAGGCGTTGATGTTCAGATCAAGCTCTCTTAAAGGATCGCCACGATGAGTATCGGATTAGTTGGACGCAAACGTGGCATGACCCGCATCTTCACCGAAGATGGCGCAAGCGTGCCTGTAACTGTGATTGAAGTGGCTCCCAATCGCGTAACTCAAGTTCGCGATCTGGAAGTTGATGGCTATCGCGCTATTCAGGTCACCTTAGGTGCCCGCCGCCAAAGTCTGCTGACTAAAGCAGAAGCTGGCCACTTCGCCAAGCACGGCGTAGAGCCTGGCGAAGGCTTGTGGGAATTCCGCTTAGGTGAAGGCGAAGGTGCAGATCTGCAACCTGGTTCTGAAGTGACTGTTTCACACTTCGAACAAGGTAACTTGGTAGATGTGACCGGCGTGAGTAAAGGTAAAGGCTTTGCCGGTACCGTTAAACGCCATAACTTCTGCACCCAAGACGCCACCCACGGTAACTCACTGTCTCACCGTGCGCCTGGTGCCATTGGCCAACGCCAAACACCAGGTCGTGTATTCCCGGGTAAGAAAATGTCCGGTCATATGGGTAGCGAACGAGTGACGGCGCTCAATCTTGAGGTGATCAAGGTTGATTCAGAGCGCAACTTGCTGTTAGTTCGTGGCGCAGTTCCTGGCGCTGCTGGCCAGCACGTCATCGTTAAGCCGGCGTCTAAGGCTTAAGGAGTTAGACCATGCAACTTACAGTCAACGGCGGCGAAGCGATCGAAGTTTCAGATGCAGTTTTCGACCGTCCTTATGTAGAAGATTTAGTACACCAGGTCGTCGTAGCCTATATGGCTGGCGCTCGCAGCGGCACTAAAGCACAAAAAACTCGTGCTGAAGTGGTCGGCGGCAAAGCGAAGCCCTGGAAACAAAAAGGCACCGGCCGAGCTCGTGCTGGTACCACACGCGGTCCTATCTGGCGCGGCGGTGGTCGTGCTTTTGCTGCGAAGCCTCGTAACTTCGAGCAAAAAGTAAACCGCAAAATGTTCCGTGGTGCGATGCAGACTATTTTGTCTGAATTACGCCGCCAGGATCGTATTAACGTGATCCAAAGCTTGGAAATCGCAGAGCCTAAAACTAAGGTTTTATTAAATGCTGTCGATTTCAACGCTAAAGAACGCACACTGATCATCGTTTCTGAAGTTAACGATAATCTGTTCTTGGCTGCTCGCAACCTGCCTCATGTGCATGTTGTTGAAGCTTACGCAGTGGATCCTGTGAGCCTGGTTGGCGCAGAGCGCGTCGTAGTGACCGCAGATGCAGTCAACAAACTACAGGAGTGGCTGGCATGAACCTGGGTCGTAAATACAATATCGTGCTGCGCCCGCATGTGTCTGAAAAGACCGCACGCGTAAACGCAGATTCGAACCAGTACGTTTTTGAAGTTGCCAGCAGTGCTGACAAGGCAGAGATTCGCGAAGCCGTAGAATCCCTGTTCGATGTCAAAGTACAGTCTGTACAAGTTGTTAACGTACCAGGTAAAAGCAAGCAGTTTCGCTTCCGTCGTGGCCGCCAGGCTAGCTGGAAGAAAGCTTACGTACGCTTGGAAGATGGCCATAGCATTGAGCTAATGGGCGCCGAGCAGGCTTAAGGGTTGTAGACATGGCAGTAGTAAAAGCTAAACCAACATCGCCCGGACGCCGTGGTGTAGTGCAAGTTAAGCACAGTCACCTGCACAAAGGCGGCCCGCATAAGGCTCTGCTGGAAAAGAAATCAAAATCTGGTGGTCGTAATAACAATGGCCGCATTACCACTCGTCATCGTGGTGGTGGTCATAAGCAACGTTACCGTATTGTTGATTTCAAACGTATCAAAGATGGTATTCCGGCCACTGTGGAACGTATCGAATACGATCCCAACCGCTCTGCACACTTAGCATTATTGCTATACGCAGACGGTGAGCGCCGTTACATCATTGCACCGCGTGGCATCAGCGCTGGTGATCAGGTTATGAGTGGTCGCGAAGCGCCGATCAAACCTGGTAACTGCCTGCCTCTGCGCAACATTCCTGTGGGTTCCACAGTTCACTGTGTTGAATTGAAACAGGATAAAGGCGCGCAATTGGCACGCAGTGCGGGTACTTCAGTTCAATTGGTTGCACGTGAAGGTCAGTACGCCACTTTACGTTTACGCTCAGGCGAAATGCGTAAAGTGCACGCTCGCTGTCGTGCCACCATGGGTGAAGTATCCAACGGTGAACATAGTCTAGAGAAGCTGGGTAAAGCTGGCGCCACTCGTTGGCGTGGTGTTCGTCCCACCGTTCGCGGTGTGGCTATGAACCCGGTCGATCACCCTCACGGTGGTGGTGAAGGTCGTACTTCTGGCGGTCGTCATCCGGTTACTCCCTGGGGTGTGCCCACAAAAGGTTATAAGACGCGCAGCAACAAACGCACAGATCGTCTCATTGTGCGCCGCCGCGGTCGTTAAGAGTTATAGGTGCCAACATGCCACGCTCGTTACGTAAAGGTCCGTTTGTCGATCACCACTTACTGAAAAAAGTGGAAGTATCAGTAGAGACAAACAATAAACGCCCCATTAAAACTTGGTCGCGTCGTTCTATGGTTCTGCCTGAAATGGTAGGTCTGACTATTGCTATCCACAATGGTCGCCAGCACGTACCCGTCATCATTAATGAAAATATGGTGGGTCATAAGCTGGGTGAGTTTGCGCCTACGCGAACTTTCAAAGGCCATGCCGGCGACCGCAAAACCAAGTAGTGGAGTCCGAGATGGAAACGAAAGCAATTCACCGTAACGCACGCATCTCGCCACAAAAGGCGCGTTTGGTTGCAGATCTGGTGCGCGGTATGCCTGTAGAGCATGCCCGCCACGTTCTGATGAATACCAACAAGAAAGCGGCGCAACTGGTATTTAAAGTGCTGGAGTCAGCGATTTCCAACGCTGAGCACAATGACGGCGCAGATATCGACGAGCTGAAAATCCAACGGATTTTCGTGGATGAGGCCCCTGTATTGAAACGTGGCATGCCACGCGCACGAGGCCGTTATAACCGCATTGTCAAGCGCAACAGTCACATCACTGTGACAGTCAGCGACGAGTAAGGATCAATCATGGGTCAGAAAGTCCATCCAACCGGAATCCGTCTTGGTATTTCTAAAGATTGGAATGCCAAGTGGTATGCAGGCAATAGCGAATACGCTGGTTTGCTGAATTCGGATCTTAAGATTCGTGATTTCATCAAGAACCGCCTGAAAGACGCTGCTGTTAGCCGTATTCACATTGAGCGTCCTGCAAAAACTGCACGTATTACCATTCACACCGCTCGTCCGGGCATTGTGATTGGTAAGAAAGGCGAAGACATCGAACGTCTGCGCCGTATCGTTTCCAGCATGACTGGCGTCCCGACTCACATCAGTGTGAGCGAAGTACGCAAGCCTGAGCTGGACGCACAGCTGGTTGCAGAAAGCATTGCCGACCAACTAGAACGCCGTATTATGTTCCGCCGCGCGATGAAGCGCTCAGTGGGCAACGCGATGCGTCTGGGTGCATTAGGTATTAAAGTGGCCGTAGCTGGTCGTCTGAATGGTGCAGATATTGCACGTTCAGAATGGTACCGCGAAGGTCGTGTACCTCTGCACACTCTGCGTGCTGATGTTGATTATGGCACCGCCGTTGGCCAAACCACTTATGGTGTATTAGGCATCAAGGTTTGGATCTACAAGGGTGAGGTGTTTGATTTGTACGGCACCCCAAAAGAAGAGGGTGAGGCGCGCACCGCCCGCTAGGAGTTGAGCCATGCTGCAGCCCAAACGAACAAAATTCAGAAAGATGCATAAAGGCCGTAACCGTGGCTTGGCGCAAGTTGGCAACAAAGTCAGCTTCGGCGAGTTCGGTCTGAAGGCCACGACGCGCGGTCAAATCACCGCTCGTCAAATTGAAGCGGCACGTCGTGCCATTACTCGTCACGTAAAACGTGGCGGTAAATTGTGGATCCGTGTGTTCCCCGACAAACCCATTACCAAAAAGCCTGTCGAAGTTCGTATGGGTAAAGGTAAGGGTAACGTCGAATACTGGGTAGCCCCGATCCAACCTGGTCGCGTTTTATACGAGATCCAAGGTGTATCCGAAGATTTGGCACGTGAGGCATTCCGTCGTGCTTCCGCCAAACTTTCAGTGAAGACCACCTTCGTAACGAGGTCGATGCTGTGATGAAGGCTGAAGAAATCCGCGGCAAAGCCGTAGCCGAATTGAATGAAGAACTGGAAGGATTGCTGAAAGAGCAATTCAACCTGCGTATGCAAAAAGGTACTGGCCAGCTCACCAAGACTCATGAACTGCGCCGCGTCCGTCGTGACATTGCTCGTATACGCACTGTACTTAACGAGAAACGCGGAGGCGATGCCTCATGAGCACGGTTAGTGAAGTTAAGCGTACCCAGGTGGGCCGCGTTGTCAGCAACAAAATGGACAAAACTGTCACCGTTCAACTAGAACGGCGCGTGAAGCATGCCCTGTACGGTAAATACATTACCCGTGTTACCAAAGTGCATGCCCACGATGAAGACAACAGCTGCACCGAAGGCGATACCGTGCGTATCGTGGAATGCCGTCCGCTCTCCAAATCGAAGAGCTGGCAGGTTGTTGAAATTGTCGAGCGAGCTCAGTAAGCGGGCGCGGAGGATAAAACAATGATCCAGATGCAAACAGTGCTGGAAGCAGCCGACAATAGTGGTGCACGTAAAGTGATGTGCATTAAAGTGCTGGGTGGCTCAAAACGCCGTTACGCGCGGGTTGGTGACGTAATCAAAGTCAGCGTCAAAGACGCAATCCCCCGCGGTAAAGTGAAGAAAGGCGAAGTCTACAGCGCCGTAGTAGTTCGTACTACTAAAGGCGTTCGTCGCCCGGATGGTTCGCTCATCCGTTTCGATGGCAACGCAGCTGTCCTGTTAAACGGTAAGTTAGAGCCTATCGGCACCCGTATTTTTGGCCCAGTGACTCGTGAATTGCGCACTGAGCGCTTCATGAAAATCGTTTCACTGGCACCTGAAGTGCTGTAGGCCGGGAGAGGAAGATGCAACGCATTCGCAAAGGTGATGAAGTTATCGTCACCACAGGGCGCAGCAAAGGCAAACGCGGTAACGTATTGAAAGTACTGGCAGACGATCGTCTGTTAGTCGAAAACGTCAACGTTGTTAAGCGCCACACCAAACCTGATCACACTCGTAACCAACCGGGTGGAATCATCGAAAAAGAATCGCCGATTCACACATCTAATGTGATGCTGTTTAATGCGGCGACTCAAAAGGGTGATCGTGTGGGCTTCCGGACGTTAGAAGACGGCCGTAAAGTGCGCATTTTCAAATCAACCGGCGAAGTAGTGGACATTTGAGGTAGTAACCATGGCTAGGTTGCAAGATTTCCATAAAAAGACCGTAGCTCCCGCTCTGCAAGAGCGTTTTGGTTACAAAAACCCTATGGAAATTCCCAAAATCACCAAAATCACCCTGAACATGGGTGTTGGTGAAGCAGTGGGTAATAAGAAAATCATCGACGCCGCAGTGGCCGACATGACTAAAATTGCCGGTCAACAGCCCATCGTACGATTGGCTCGCAAATCAGTTGCGAGCTTTAAGATTCGTGATGGCTGGCCGGTTGGTGTAAAAGTCACGTTACGCCGTGATCATATGTACGAATTCCTGGATCGCCTGATTGCAGTTGCGATTCCTCGTATTCGCGACTTCCGTGGAATGTCTCCGAAGTCTTTTGACGGCCGTGGCAACTACAACATGGGTGTGCGCGAGCAGATCATGTTCCCGGAAATCAATTTCGACGAAGTGGATGCGGTACGCGGTATGGATATTTCCATTGCCACTACGGCTAAAACTGACGAAGAAGCCAAAGCATTATTAGAAGCTTTCGGTTTCCCATTCCGGGCGCGATAGGAAGTTATATCATGGCTAAAGTAAGCATGGTTCAACGCGACGCACGTCGCTCTCGGCTGGTTGAAAAACACGCTGAAAAACGTGCAAAGCTGAAAAAAATCATTCTTGATCCTGAAACCAGCTTCGAAGCACAGCAAGAAGCGATCATCGAACTGAGCAAATTGCCGCGTGACTCTAGCAAGAGTCGGCAGCGTAACCGTTGCAGCGTTTCTGGTCGTCCGCGCGGTTACTATCGTAAGTTTGGTTTGGGCCGCAATAAGCTGCGTGAAGCAGCGATGCGCGGCGATATCCCTGGTTTACGCAAGAGCAGCTGGTAATAGCGCTTAAAGCGGACGAAAGCGAAAGGTAAAGACGAACATGAGCATGAGCGATCCAATCGCCGATATGTTGACCCGGATTCGTAACGCCCAGGCGGTGTTCAAATCTGCGGTCACGGTGCGTCATTCTTCAACTAAAGAAGGTGTAGCGCGTGTCCTGAAAGACGAGGGCTACATCTCAGATTTCAGTACTGCTGACAGCGAAGGCTTGAAGCAACTGGTTATTGATCTGAAATATTTGGATGGCCAAGGCGTAATCGATACGATTCAACGTTACAGCCGTCCTGGTCTGCGTCAGTACCGTGGAAAAAATGATCTTCCCAAGGTACGCGGTGGTTTGGGTATCGCCATTGTCAGTACGTCTAAAGGCATCATGAGTGATGTACAAGCGCGTAAAGAAGGCTTTGGCGGCGAAGTGCTCTGCCTCGTTTCCTAAGGAGCAATGACATGTCACGCGTAGCGAAACAACCCATTTCATTGCCCAAAGGCGTTGAATACAAGCAAGATGGCCAGCAATTAACAGTTAAAGGTCCCAAAGGCTCTTTAACTATGGAATTGCATTCAGAGGTCGTCGTATCCCACGAAGAAGACAAGCTGAATGTCCAGATCGAAGGTTGTAACGACCTGGCTCTGGCTGGCACCGTACGTGCACTGTTAAACAATATGGTTACCGGTGTTACTTCGGGCTTCGAGCGTAAACTGCAGCTGGTTGGTGTGGGTTATCGTGCACAAGCACAAGGTAGCAAGCTGAATCTGTCATTAGGCTTTTCTCACCCTGTTGAGTACCAAGTGCCTGAAGGCATCAGCATTGAAACCCCTAGCCAAACTGAAATTGTCGTTCGTGGTATCGACAAACAGCAAGTTGGCCAGGTTGCCGCAAACATCCGTGCTTATCGCCCACCTGAGCCTTACAAAGGTAAAGGTGTCCGTTATGCCGATGAACACATCGTAATGAAGGAAGCCAAAAAGGCTTAATTCGTAAGGTTTTGATATGAACGTCAAGAAAACAGCACGTTTACGCCGCGCACGCAAAACCCGCTCGCGCATTCGCCGTTTAGGCATGCCGCGCTTGAGCGTTTACCGCAGTGCCCAGCATATCTACGCTCAGATTATCTCTGCTGAAGGCGACAAAGTGATTGCATCTGCGTCTACCGTAGAAAAATCACTGCGTAGCTCTCTGGAAGGCACCGGCAACCGCGCTGCCGCCGCAGTGGTAGGTAAAGCCGTAGCTGAGAAATCACTGGCAGCAGGCATTGAAGCCGTTGCTTTTGATCGCTCTGGATACAAATTCCATGGTCGCATCAAAGAGCTGGCTGAAGCCGCTCGCGAAGCTGGCCTTAAATTCTGACGCAGGACGGACAAGCTATGTCTTCAGTAGATATTGATAATGATGGTCTGATTGAAAAGCTGGTTGCCGTCAACCGAGTAGCCAAAGTGGTGAAAGGTGGTCGTCAGTTCGGCTTTACTGCTTTGACCGTTGTTGGTGATGGTAATGGCAACATCGGCTTTGGTTATGGCAAAGCCCGTGAAGTACCCATTGCTATCCAAAAAGCGATGGAAAAAGCTCGTCGCAACATGTTCGAGATTCCGTTGAAAGACGGCACCTTATGGCATGCTTCAAAAGCTCGCCATGGTGGTTCTCGTGTTTACATGCAGCCGGCCTCTGAAGGTACCGGTGTAATCGCTGGCGGTGCGATGCGTGCAGTATTTGAAGCTGTAGGCGTGCAAAACGTACTGGCGAAAAGCGTGGGCTCAAACAACCCGATCAACTTGGTACGCGCTACCATTAAGGGTCTGCGGGATATCGCTTCACCTGAGTCTATCGCCCGTAAGCGTGGCAAATCAGTTGAGGAGATTCTGGCGAACCATGGCTAACAAACAAGTTAAAGTGACTTTGGTGCGCGGTTTAGCCGGCACCATTCACCATCACCGTGATACCGTACGTGGTCTTGGCTTACGTCGCTTGAACCACACTGTCGTTTTAGAAGACACTAATGCGGTTCGCGGTATGATTAACAAAGTTCAGTACTTACTGCGCGTGGAAGAAGTTTAATCTTCCCCGCAGGCTGATTTGGAGTTCCAGACAATGAAACTGAATGCGCTACGCTCAGGAGAAGGAAGCCGCACCAAGCGAGCTCGTGTAGGTCGTGGTATCGGTTCCGGTTTAGGCAAAACTTGCGGTCGTGGCCACAAAGGTCAGAAATCTCGTAGCGGTGGTTTCCATAAAGTAGGCTTCGAAGGCGGTCAAATGCCGATCCAACGTCGCTTACCGAAAATTGGTTTCCGTTCCAGCGCTAACGCTGACCTGGTTGAGCTGCGTCTGTATCAGTTAAACACCCTGCAAGGTGACGAGGTTAACCTCGAAGTACTGAAAGCCGCTGGTTTGATCAAAAAAGACATTAAGCGCGTCAAGATCGTTAACACTGGTGAAGTAGAACGCAGCTTCAAGATCACTGGTCTGAGCTTGACCAAAGGTGCTGCAGAAGCCATCACCAAGGCTGGCGGAAGCATCGAATAATGTCCCGCTCACCCTCACAAATGGCGGATATGTTAGGAGGCCTGGGGCGACTCAAAGAGTTGCGCCAGCGCATCATGTTCTTAATTGGTGCGTTAGTGGTTTTCCGCTTAGGAACTTTTATCCCGGTTCCAGGAGTGAATCCGGTTGCCTTGCTGCAATTCATGGATCAGCAGCAAGGAACCATCCTAGACGTATTTAATATGTTCTCCGGTGGTGCCTTAGGCCGGTTCTCATTATTTGCGCTGGGGGTGATGCCCTACATTTCAGCGTCCATCATCTTGCAGCTGATGACCACTGCGGTTCCGCAGTTACAGCAGATGCGTAAAGAAGGTGAAAGCGGACGCCGGAAGATCACCCAATACACTCGGTATTTAACCGTGGTGTTGGCGGCCTTCCAAGCCGTTGGTATTTCACTGGCGCTGCAAAGCCAAACCTCGACTCAGGGCATTCCCTTAGTCATGGTTTCTGGCCCTAGCTTTGTCTTTACTGCGGTCGTTACCCTGACTGCGGGTACGCTATTTTTAATGTGGCTTGGTGAGCAAATCACCGAACGAGGTATCGGTAACGGTATCTCGATGTTGATTTTTGCCGGTATCGTTGCAGGCCTACCTGCCGCTATCGGTAACACTTTAGAATTAGCACGCACAGGCCAACTGCACACTTTATTAGTGCTGTTGTTGGTAGTTCTTACTGTGGTCGTGACTGCAGCTGTGGTATTTGTTGAACGTGGTCAGCGTCGCATTACCGTGAACTATGCCCAACGCCAAGGGCGCCGTGCATATAACAACCAAACTTCTCACCTGCCGTTGAAAGTCAACATGTCAGGTGTTATTCCCGCGATTTTTGCATCTAGCCTGGTGCTATTTCCTGCGACTTTATCTTCTTGGTTCGGCCAGGGTGGTGAGGCTCGCTGGTTGCAAAAATTGGCGGGTTTATTAAGCCCAGGTCAACCAGTTTATTTGTTGATCTACGGCGGCTTAATTATCTTTTTCTGCTTCTTCTACACCGCAATTGTTTTCAATTCGCGTGAGACTGCAGATAACCTGAAAAAGTCGAATGCCTTTATTCCGGGTATTCGTCCCGGCTTACAAACTGCTAACTACCTGGATGGTGTGCTTACACGCCTAACCGCTTTTGGTGCCATGTACTTAACTGCAGTTTGCTTATTGCCGGAATTCCTGATCATGCAGTGGAGTGTGCCTTTTTACTTTGGCGGCACTTCATTGTTGATCATTGTTGTCGTCATCATGGACTTCATTGCTCAGGTGAACAACCACCTGGTTTCGCACCAATACGAAAGCGTACTGAAGAAAGCGAATCTGAAGTCTTACGGCCGTTCCGGCTTGGTGCGCCGGTAAGCTGTGTTGAGGAGTTACTGAAATGAAAGTTCAGGCATCCGTAAAACCGATCTGCAGAAACTGCAAGATTGTTCGCCGTAAAGGCATTGTTTACGTGATCTGTAAGGAAGCTAAACACAAACAACGTCAAGGTTAAGCCTTGCGTTGAATGTTTAGCTTGGATATAATTTATCGTTTTGCTGCGCTTGATGTAGCCGTCAGGAGTTAGATAATGGCTCGTATTGCCGGAGTCAATCTGCCGGTTCAAAAACATTCCTGGATTGCGCTGACCAGTATTTTTGGTATTGGTCGTACCCGAGCATATGAAATTTGCTCTGGTGCAGGAATTGAACCGTCAACAAAGATTCGTGATCTTACCGAAGCCGAGGTTGAAGCCCTCCGTGCCGAGGTTGGCAAATTCACCGTTGAAGGTGATTTGCGCCGTGAAGTAGCCATGAGCATTAAGCGCCTCATGGATTTAGGTTGCTACCGTGGCTTACGCCACCGCCGGGGTTTACCCGTGCGTGGTCAGCGCAGCCGTACCAATGCGCGTACCCGTAAAGGTCCGCGACGTCCCATCCGTAAGTAATTAATGAGTTGAACGCATGGCCAAGCCGGCTCAATCATCACGCAAAAAAGTGCGTAAAGTCGTCACCGACGGCATCGCGCACGTGCATGCATCGTTCAATAATACGATCATCACGATTACCGACCGCCAAGGCAACGCGTTGTCTTGGGCGACCGCTGGGGGTGCAGGCTTCCGCGGTTCTCGTAAAAGCACGCCTTTCGCTGCACAGGTAGCAGCTGAAACCGCAGGCCGTGCCGCTTTGGATTATGGACTGAAAAACCTGGAAGTTCGGGTTAATGGTCCAGGTCCTGGCCGTGAGTCATCTGTCCGCGCCCTGCACGCTGTAGGATACCGCATCACTAACATTCTTGACGTGACACCCATTCCTCATAATGGTTGTCGTCCGCCTAAGAAGCGTCGTGTTTAAGGAGTGACCTGAAATGGCAAGATATATTGGTCCTACTTGTAAGCTGGCACGTCGCGAAGGTGTTGACCTGGGTCTGAAAAGCCCGGCTCGAGGCGCAGAATCAAAATGCAAACTGAGCCAAGCACCTGGACAACATGGCGCTGCCCGCCGTCAAAAGCAATCCGATTACGCTTTGCAGCTGCGTGAAAAGCAAAAAGTACGTCGAACCTATGGTGTTTTAGAGCGCCAGTTCCGTAACTATTACAAAGCAGCAGCGCGCCGTCGTGGAGCTACTGGTTCTAACTTATTGCAAGCACTGGAAAGCCGTTTAGATAACATGGTTTATCGCATGGGCTTTGCAGTTACTCGCGCTCAAGCGCGGCAGCTGGTTAGTCATAAAGCGATCGAAGTGAATGGCCGCACCGTAAACATTCCTTCGTTCCAAGTGAAAGCTTCCGACGTGATTTCGATTCGCGAAAAAGCACGCAAGCAGCTTCGAATCCAAGAGGCTATCAGCCTCAGTCAAGAAATGGATCTCGTTGCTTCCTGGGTTGAAGTTGATCAAAGCAAGATGCAAGGCACTGTGAAAGCGCTGCCTGATCGTTCTGATCTACCCCAGGACATCAACGAAAATCTGATCGTGGAGTTGTACTCCAAGTAATCCTATGGCCGGGCTTCTTGCCCGGCTCTTTCCGGAGAGCATTATTCATGGTAGGTGTTATGAGTGCGATTCCCGCCAATATGCTGAAACCCAAAGCAGCTCTGGTGGAGCAGCTCTCACCCCAGCGTGCGCGAATTGTACTTGAGCCGCTGGAACGAGGTTTTGGTCATACACTTGGCAATGCTTTGCGCCGAGTTCTGCTGTCCTCAATCCCCGGATGTGCAGTCACCGAAGTGGAAATCGATGGCGTTTTGCATGAGTACACTGCTGTCGAGGGATTACAGGAAGATATCATCGAAGTATTACTGAACCTTAAACAGATTTCAGTAAAAATGCACAATAAAGACCGTGCCGAACTTTCTTTGAATAAGAAAGGTATGGGCCCGGTTACTGCTGCAGATATCGAGACCGAGCACGATGTCGAGATCATGAATCCTGATCTGGTGATTTGTCATCTGACTAAAGACAGCGCAATTTCCATGCGTTTAATTATCGAACGTGGTGTGGGTTATCAACCTGCTGCGCGTTTGAAAATTGATGAAACAGAAAGCAGCCCCATCGGCCGTTTGCAGCTGGACGCTTCTTTCTGCCCGGTGCATCGTGTGTCTTATACAGTTGAAGCAGCTCGTGTAGAACAGCGCACCGACTTGGATCGTTTGATCTTAGACGTTGAAACCAACGGCAGCATGGACTGCGAGGAAGCGGTGAAACTAGCCGCTAATATCCTGGCAGATCAATTGTCTGTATTCGTTGATTTCGTAGCGCGTGAAGAACAAAGCAAGACAAGCAATCGTGGCACCATCGATCCTATTTTGATGCGTCCCATCGACGAGCTTGAATTGACGGTTCGTTCTACCAACTGCCTGAAAGCTGAGAATATCCTCTATATCGGTGATTTGGTACAGCGCACTGAGACTGAACTTCTGAAAACGCCTAATCTGGGCAAGAAATCACTCACTGAGATTAAAGACGTACTGGCAACTCATAACCTGAGCCTGGGCATGGTGGTTGAAAACTGGCCACCCGCTGGTTTGCCCGGTATCGAGTAATCTAGTACTGTCAGGAGCACAACGATGCGTCATTTAAAAGCTGGACGTAAACTGAATCGGACAAGCGCTCATCGTCGCGCTATGTTCCGTAACATGGCGGCGTCGCTGATTAAGCACGAAGCCATTAAAACCACTCTGCCCAAGGCCAAAGAATTGCGTCGTGTTGCAGAGCCGCTGATCACCATGGCGAAAGAAGATAATCTGTCTCGCCGCCGTTTGGTGTTCTCGCGTTTACGTGATAAAGAAGCCGTAGGTAAACTATTCACCGAGCTGGGTCCGCGTTACGCAACCCGCCCTGGTGGTTACCTGCGTGTTCTGAAATGCGGTTTCCGTGATGGTGACAATGCACCCATGGCTTATGTTGAGCTGGTGGATCGTCCCGTTGAGGAAGATGCAGCTGCAGAATAAGCTATAGCGCTTATTTTCAGAATGAAAAAGCCCGGCAAAGCCGGGCTTTTTTTCGTTTGATTGATTTTTTTGCTAAAAACAGTTTGTCAAGAGTATCTGGAATGAAAGTTCGCCTATTTTCCCACTGAAAAACCTGTAATGGCGCGGGCTCAACAAGAATTAGCCAACTTAGCTCTTATTCAAATAATTTGTTTCATTCGTTACTAAATTTCTGTTGCTGTTAGTATCGAGTGCATAGCTCGGAGCTACTTGGCTCTCGCAGAGCCAGCATTAAGGTGGAATGCGCACTGAGTAAATACAGCCACCTCCCAGAGGATATCGAAGGATCAATTTATTGATCTATTTCGTAAGGAAGCATACAAGCTTCTTTTCAAGGACGTAATTTGGGAGACAATTCATGAATTTACGAGCGATAACTGGCTTATGTTGTGCCAGTTTTCTTCTTTCGTATTCTTTTGCAGCAACAGCTCAATCCCTCGATGAAAAAAATAGTGATGGAACACGCCCTGTAAGCGGCACTGCTAATGTTGCAGTCCGTAGCGGTCGTGCACCAGCATTATCTGAACTCCAAAAGCGCACCGGTGGCCGTGCACCCACGCTAGTGGAGAAGGAAGGCGAAATTAATACCCACGCCTTACCACGCTCTATAGAAATCAATGCTTTGCTCGATAACCAACGCCCCACAAACAATGTGCTGGCGAATGAACGAAGCAACACTTCACGTGCTCAAGCGCCGGCCGCTATTTTGAGCATCGACGGCTACTCCAATGACGATAACGCCGCCTTGGTGGGTGGCCGAGTCACTCCTCCCGATACCAATGGTGATGTTGGTATCGATCATTACGCCATGTATGTCAACTTGGGTTGGATGTTTTTCAACAAATCCGACGGCTCAGTTGCTGGCGGCCCCTTTGCCGGTAATATTTTCTGGCAGGGCTTTGGTGGGGTTTGTGAAACCCAAAATGCTGGCGACCCGATTGTTTTATACGATCATTTAGCTGGGCGCTGGATGTTCAGTCAGTTCACAGGCACTGCCATTGCCGATGGCCACCAGTGTGTGGCGATTTCTGATGGTGAAGACCCTGCGGGTCCATATACCTTGTACGACTTCGTCGTGAGCCCTGGTGCGTTTAACGATTACCCGAAAATCGGTTTATGGACCGATGGCTACTACATGACCACCCACGAGTTCGGTGGCCCCAATCTGCAATTCCAAGGGGTGAACCTCACGGTATTTGATCGTGATGCGATGCTGGCCGGTGATCCGAATGCTGGTTTTGTTCAGTTCAGCAATGTGACCAATGGCGATCCACTGACCTTCGGCACGATAGCGGGTAATTTGGAAGGGCCAGATTTACCACCCAATGGCACCTGTAACTACCTCGTGCATGCCACCGATGTGGAAGCCTTTGGTGTGTCAGGTGCTGACCGTTACCGCCTGTGGGAAGCCTGTATCGACTTCGATAACCCCGGTGCTTCTACGGTGAACCAAATTAGCGGTATCAATGTCCCGGCCTTTGATAAAAATCTGTGTGGATTTAGCCGTAACTGTATCCAGCAGCCAGGCCCGCAGAGCCTGGATTCGCTGGCGGCAATGACACTCTATCGCTTTAATTTACGTTACTTCCCCAACGATAGCCTGCTGCGTGGTGTGAGCACCACGAATGTGGATGTGGGCGCTGATCGTGCAGGTGTGCAATGGGCAGGTATTGAGATTAATCCCGCCAACAATGCCACAGCTATCGCTGATAATGGCGATCAACTGGGTGTGATTGACTTCGGCGATGGCGAAAACCGCTGGATGGGTTCGGCGACTATCGACCAAGATGGCAACGTGGGCATCGGTTATACACGCGCCAGTAATTCCACCTTCCCCGGTGTTTATTTCACCGTACACGAGCGCGGTGTCGATGGCCCTGGCGCGGTTCAACAAGAGTCTGTTTGTGTTACCGGTACCGGTTCTCATGAAGGTGCCAACCGGTGGGCCGACTATGCCTCAGCCAGTATGGATCCAGTCGATCAATGCACCTTCTGGATTGCCAATGAGTATGTGCAAACCACAGGTAACTTTGAGTGGAATACTCGAGTTTGTTCTTTCCGCATTCCTTCCTGTGGCGATAACGGCGGCGGCGGTGATGATGCCACATTCGAAACCGGCACCGTTTCTGTCGATCAAGAAAACAGTGCGGAATGGCACTTAGTTAACTTGACTGAAAGCTTTAATAACCCCGTAGTGGTTATGGGTCCACCCAGCTTTAATGGAACCCAGCCCACCAGCATTCGTGTGCGTAATGTTACGGCTTCAAGCTTTGAATTCCAGATTGATGAATGGGAATACTTAGATGGCCGTCACATCACCGAGTCCATCAGCTATGTGGTGGTTGAATCGGGTCAATCGACTATTGGTGGTTTGCAGATTGAAGCCGGTACGGTCTCTTCAAACAGCAGTGAATCGGTATTGAGTTTTGGTCAAGGCTTTGCCGCTGCACCGGTGGTACTGACTCAAGTAGGTACCGTTAATGAAGCCACCGCTGTGATTCCTCGTATTCGTAACATCTCAGCGAATAGCTTTGCTCACCGTATCGAGGAAGAAGAGCAAATTCGTGGCAGTGGCCATGCCAATGAAACCCTGCACTATATTGCCATTAGTGCCGGCAGTGCTCAGGTGAATGGTCAAAATATCGTTGTTGGTCGCACTGGCGACAGCGTGACGCATAACTTCTTCCAAATCGCCTTTGGTCAAGCGGTCAATGCACCTAACTTTATCGCCGGTATGCAAACCCGCGATGGTGGTGATACCTCTGCATTACGTTTCCGTAATTTAAATGCTGATGGTGTTGAAGTTAAAGTGGAAGAAGAGCAGTCACGTGATACCGAAATCAACCACACTACTGAAGTGGTTGGCTTTATGGTGATCGGTAACTAATGAGCAATCATTAGCTTTACAGACATTTTGGTGAAAATAAAAAAGCCCGCCTCGTGCGGGCTTTTTTTTATGTTGATGGCGACACTGTTTATCGATGCTATATGTGATGTTGCGATAGTGATGGTATAGATAACTATAAATATCTTTTTAATGTATTGATAAAAGAAAATATAAACGAAAACGATAAGATGAAACTGTTAGCAATAATGGCTTTTTATATCGTGTTTATTGAGATGAATAAGAATGTTTTTTTGAGATGATGATCTGTCTGGGTATCAGTAACTTATAAAATATATATTTTAATTTTCTCAATTAAAATCAAACGTTAGCTGGTTGACAGTTGGGGTAATTATCATTCTGTTTTTTAAAATGCTGTGCTAATATCGGCTTCGCTGGCTTCTGTTGCATATCTGCAGTAACTACTGCCAGCACCTAAGGTGGGGTGCGATTTTAAAAAGCTTTATAACCACCTAATGAGGATACACGGAAACCAGTATTCTTAATGAAATCGACCGTGTCGATCTCAAGTCATGGATGTATTCTGGGAGGATAATGACCATGCACTTTGACTTAAAGGCTGGTGTTTGTTGTGCTGCTGTTTTATTAGCTGCACTGGGCACAAATGCCAATGCCCAACTTAGCGAAAGTAAAGGTAGTGACCCGGGTGTAGTGGCACCACCTGAAGCTAAGAGCCAAGCCGCAGTACGTACCGGACGCGCACCTTCATTACAAGAGTTGCTTAAACGTTCGGGTAAACAACCTGGCGATTTTATTCCGCGTAGTGGTGAGATTAATCGCCATGCGCTACCCCGCGATATTGAACTCAATGCATTGCTGGAGAAAAACGCTCCTAGCGATAATGTATTGGCCAGAGAGCGCAGTAACAGCTCGGCGACCCGTGCACCCAGTGCGATCTTAAGTATTGAAGGTTATTCCAACGACGATAACGTAGCGTTGGTAGGTGGTCGTATTGCACCACCCGATACCAATGGTGACGTGGGTATCGATCACTACGTGATGTATGTGAACTTAGGCTGGGTTTTCTTCAATAAAGACGATGGCTCTGTTGCCGGTGGTCCATTCCCGGGCAATATCTTTTGGCAAGGGTTTGGTGGGGTTTGTGAAAACCAAAACGCTGGCGACCCTATCGTACTTTATGATCACTTAGCCGGTCGTTGGTTGTTTAGCCAGTTTACCGGTACGGTACTGCCCGATGGTCACCAGTGTGTGGCGATCTCCGATGGTGAAGATCCGGCGGGCCCGTATACGCTATACGACTTCAATGTGAGCCCCGGTGCCTTTAACGATTATCCAAAGATCGGTGTATGGCCCGACGGCTATTACATGACTACCCACGAGTTTGCCGGTAATCCTTTAAGCTTTGCGGGTGTGAACTTAACCATCTTTGACCGTACTTCTATGTTGGCGGGCGATCCCAATGCGGGCTTCGTTCAATTCACCAATTCCACCAGTGGCGATCCGCTGGAGTTTGGTGTTATGGCCGGTAACTTAGAAGGCCCCAGTTTACCTCCTGCCGGTACTTGTAACTACTTAGTACATGCGACCGACGTGGAAGCCTTTGGTGGACCTGGTCCCGATCGTTATCGCATGTGGGAAGCCTGTGTTAATTTCGATAATCCCAATGCCTCCACATTGAGCCAAATCGATAGCGTGGCAGTGCCACCGTTCGATAAAAACTTATGTGGCTTCAGTCGCGATTGTATCCAGCAACCTGGTCCGCAAAATTTAGATTCTTTAGCGGCCATGACTTTGTATCGCTTTAACTTACGTTTCTTCCCCAATGAAGGGGTATTACGTGGCGTGAGCACCACGAATGTGGATGTTGGCGGCGATCGCGCTGGCGTGCAATGGATTGGTATTGATATTGATCCTGCCAATAACGGCACCAGCATTACCGACAATGGCGATCAACTAGGTGTGATTGATTTTGGTGATGGTGAAAACCGCTGGATGGGCTCTGCCACCATCGACCAAGATGGTAACGTAGGTATTGGTTATACGCGTGCCAGCAACAGCACCTTCCCGTCTATTTTCTTCACCGTGCATGAGCGTGGTGTAGATGGCCCGGGTGCCGTTCAACAAGAGTCGGTTTGTGTGAATGGTACGGGCTCTGCACAAGGTATTAATCGCTGGGCCGACTATGCTTCAGCCAGTATGGATCCTGTAGATCAATGTACCTTCTGGATCTCGAATGAATACGTACAAACCACGGGTAACTTCGAATGGAATACACGTGTTTGTTCGTTCCGTATTCCTTCCTGTGGTAACGATGGCAACACACCGCCTGTCGCCGACTTCAACTTCAGTTGTAATGAGTTGAGCTGTAACTTCGATGCCAATGCCAGCAGCGATAGCGATGGCAATATCGTTAGCTATAGTTGGGACTTCGGTGATGGCACGAACGGTAGCGGTGTGACCACCAGCAATGTTTATAGCAACTCTGGTAGCTTCAACGTTACGTTAACTGTGACCGATAACGACGGCGCAAGCGATAGCGCTTCACAAACCGTTACGGTAACCGCACCGCCTACCGGTAACTGCCCTGCGGGTTCTATTAACTTTAATGCCTTTGCCACCACCAGTTTCTCTAACCAAGACAATACCGCTACAGGTTCAGTGACGGTAGAAGACGGTGGCGATACCTTGGCATTGCAAGGCAATCGCTGGCGCGCTTCGGTACAAACGTTTGAAGTGACTCCAGATACTGTGGTGGAATTCCAGTTTGCCAGTAACTTGCAAGGTGAGATTCATGGTATCGGTTTTGATGAAGACGATATCTTAAGTGCCGATCGCATCTTCCGTTTCTTTGGTACGCAAAACTTTGGCTTTACTTTCGAGCCGCAATACAGTGGTTCGGGTAACTTCGAAACCTTCCGTGTACCGGTGGGCCAAACCTTCACCGGCAGCAGCATGCGCTTATTGTTTGTGAATGATCGCGATGCGCCGCCGCAAGAAGCTGAAGGCCGCTTCCGTTGTGTGCGTGTCTTTGAAGATGTAGAAGAACCACCGCGTCAATGTGCATTGCAACAAGACTTCGATACCGATTCCGAAGGCTGGTTTGTGCCCAATAACTCCACCTGTGCCACCGGTAACTTCATTCGCGGTACACCTAGCGAACAAAGTGATGGCGGCGTAATCACCCAAGTGGGCGGCGACAACACTTCAGGTAGCGGTAGTGCCATGTTCACCGCACCTAATAGCTCAGTGGGTGTGGATGATGTGGACGATGGCCAATGCATCTTGTTATCGCCTGTTGTGGATGTTACTGAAGATTCCACATTGAACATGGCGTACTTCCATGGTCAACGTGATACCGGTGACGATGCTCGTGACTTCTTCGCCTTAGAAGTTTCCACTGATGGTGGTAGCACTTTCCGCGCGGTGGCTCTGAATGCCGATGAGCAATCCAATGCGGTTTGGACCGATGCGCCTGAAACGGCTATTCCTGCGGGCTCGCAAGTTCAAATTCGTGTACGTGCCGAAGATGGCCCGGCGGATGGCGACTTAGTTGAAGCCGGCTTGGATGATGTGAATATCTGTCCGGTGGAAGAGTAATCGAGCGGGATATAGATATGATACCGAGTGCTTACAACGGTAATCATTGATCGGAGCGAAGCGGGCCTTGCGCCCGCTTCGTTTTTATACTGACTCTGCTTGTTTGGGTGGATTGTTTGGAATCAAATTGATTAAACACCATTTGTTTAGACTTGATGCACCCAGTTACCGTTTTTCATCACACCCACACATGCATTGCTTTGCAGGTGATACATCCAATGATTCACTGTGGGGGCGTTAATGATGGCAAGGTCAGCTTGAAAGCCGGGTAATAAACTACCAATTCGTTGTTCGCGTTGTAGTGCTTTGGCAGCGTGAATCGTGCACGCCTTGAGAACTTCAGCGGGTGTCATCTGTTGATTCAAGCAAGCTAAAGTCATGGCCATCGGTAGTTGATAACTGGGTGCCGAGCCTGGATTAAAGTCGGTGGCCACCGCCACAGGAATGCCTTGCTCAATTAATGAACGGCAGTCTAGATAGCGTTCTCGTAGATACAGAGAAGCAAACGGTAAACTAACAGCCACACTGCCAGCTTGTTGTATGGTTTGTAAGTCGCTGTGATCTAAATATTCCAAGTGCTCCAAAGACGCCGCGCCCAAGCTCGCTGCCATGGCGGCGGCTCCGGTATAGCTTAGTTGCTCGGCATGGGCTTTTAAACCTAAGCCTAGTGCTTTAGCGCGCGATAAAATCTGCTTGCCTTCGTCTAAACTAAAAGCACCCGTGTCGATATAAACATCACAAAATTCAGCCAGCTTTTCTTCAGCGATCTGCGGCAACATGGTGTCGCAAATTAAACGCACATAAACATCGCGTTGCTCGCTGTATTCCGGAGGCACGATATGCGCGCCTAAGAAAGTGGGCACCAACTCGATAGGCTGGCTTTGTTGCAAGCTTTGATAAACACACAGTTGTTTGAGTTCGTGTTCAACACTTAAGCCATAACCCGATTTACATTCTAAAGTGGTGACACCGAGTTGAATAATCTGGGCTAAGGCCGCACTGGCTTTGGCGGTGAGATCGTCTTGACTGGTGTTCCGTGTAGCGGCAACGGTACTGCGAATGCCACCACCGGCCGCGGCGATGGCTTGGTAGCTCTGGCCTTGAATACGCATTTCGAATTCATCGCCACGCCAACCACCAAAACAAAGGTGGGTGTGGCAATCGATCAAACCAGGAACCACTAAAGCGCCTTGGGCATCGAGAGCATCGAGTGACTGGAATTCGGCTGGTAAGTCATTATCTTTACCCACCCACACCACACGGCCTTGTTGTTGAACTAACGCCGCGCCCTCAATGATACCGATGTGATCTTGGCCGCCCGTTATGGGGCAGGTGGCCAATTGTCCTATACCGCGGATGACGTTGCTCACTGCAAAGCTCCGATGGCGTCTTCAACCGCAGCCACCAATGTGCCATTGCGAATTAACTCGGTGCAACGGCTCATGTCGTCGCCCACTAGGTAATCCTGCTCGGCATAGGTGACATGTTGGCGAATAAACTGATGAGCAATTTCCACACCACGACCGGGACGTAAAGGCTTGCGGAATTCTAAAGCTTGGGCTGCGCTTAGCATTTCAACCGCCAGCACGTGCTCGGTGTTTTCGAGAATCTGCAATAGTTTCACCGCACCGATGGAGCCCATGCTGACATGGTCTTCTTGACCCAGGCTGGTGGGAATGGAATCGACACTGGCCGGGTGCGCCAACACTTTGTTTTCGGAAACCAAAGCGGCTGCTGTGTACTGAGGAATCATAAAGCCCGAGTTAATGCCGGTGTCTTGCATTAATAGTTTGGGCAAACCATCGTGGCCTTCTAACAATAAATAAGCGCGGCGCTCGGCGATGCTGGCATATTCAGCTAAAGCAATACCTGCGTAATCTAAGGTTAACGCTAAGGGCTGGCCATGGAAGTGGCCGCCGCTAATGACTCGGCCATCGCTTAGCACTAAAGGATTATCGGTAACTGAGTTGATTTCGGTTTCAATGACCGACATCACATGACGCAACGCAGTGCGGCTGGCACCGTGGACTTGAGGAACGCAGCGCAAGCAATAAGGGTCTTGGACTTTGCCGCAGTCACGGTGGGATTGCAGAATTTCGCTGTCTTTTAATAAGTGGCGAATATTAGCTGCCACATCAATTTGGCCAGGGTGGGGGCGGATGCTATGAACTTCGGCTTCAAAGGGCATAGAGCTGCCTTGCAAGGCTTCTAAGCTCATGGCGGCCAAAATATCGGCGCTTTTCATGATGGTGAGTGCCCGCTGCATCACATAGCTGCCGTAGCTGCTCATAAGCTGGGTGCCGTTAATTAAAGCCAAGCCATCTTTCGCACCCAGTTGGATGGGCTCAATTCCTGCGCGCTGTAATGCCACTGAGGCGTCTTCAGCGCCACTGTGTTCGCGATTCCAAACCTTACCCAGGCCCATGAGTGGCAAACTCAAATGAGCGAGTGGTGCTAAGTCCCCTGACGCGCCTACACTGCCACGGCTGGGAACATAAGGTGTGATGTCGTGTTGAATCAGTTTTAGCAGCTGCAGGAATGTTCGTTCTGATATCCCCGAAAAACCTTGCCCTAAAGCGTGCAGCTTTAAGCGCAACATTAAACGTGTGATTTCATAAGGTACCGGCGCGCCCACACCACAGGCATGGCTCAGTAAGAGATTTTTCTGTAATTGCTCGAGTTCGTCTTCGGCAATGCGCTGGTTGGCCAAAATACCAAAGCCAGTATTCACGCCATACACCGCATCACCCTGGGTCATGCGTTGTTCCAAGCGCTGGCGGCTGGTGGTAACGGCACTGTAATCGTTGTTTAACGATTCGATTCGTTGCGCTAAATCGCCGTTGAGGTGGGCGATACGCAGGTGTGAAGTAATTGAGCTATTCATAGATACAAATTATGCCTGAAAGCGGTTCGCGAGCATCAATCTGCTTTAGAACTTGCTTTAATTAGCACTGCATGATATGCAGTAGGGGCCTTAAGAAAAAGTCAACTGGAGGAATGTATGCGAAGTGTATTACAAGCTGCATTGCTATTCTTGGTTGCTTCAAGTGCTTGGGCTCAAAAAACCGAGATAGTAGAAGGCGGCGGACCCACCGGTACGATCACCGATGGCGCAGTGAGCTTTACTTACAACGGACTAGGAACCGGCGGGGCTGCGAATGCAGATCTTGCCGGGACGGGTCCGGGTGGTGACCAGCTCTTTTCCTATTGGTGGTATTACCGAATATCGGGTGATCCCCAAGAAACCAATTTCCCCTCTCCGGATGCAGAAGTCTATGCTGGCAATATGGCCACGCTGAGCTGGACGGATGTGAACACACGCGGTTTTTCCGCTGATCTGACCCATGTTGTTACCGACACCGGTGGTCCTTCGGGCACGCTGGATTCGGTATTGAGCATCAGTAATATTTCCAGTGCGCCTATTGCTATCGATATCTTTGTTTATGTCGATGCGGATGTGGCTGGAACCTTCGGTGGTGATGTGGGAACTTTGGTCGTTGATCCCACGCACATTAATGTGGCTGATGGTGCTGAGTTTGTGAATATCGTGACCGGCGGCAATGATGCTTACCAAGTGTTGCCCTGGCCGGGTATTCGGGACTTACTGAGCGATGCCGCAGTCGATGATCTCGATAACACCGGTTTGCCGTTCGGTCCTGATGACTTCACCTCGGGCCAGCAGTGGCTCAGCGTGACCTTATTGCCGGGCGAAACCGCTACTTATGCATCAAATATTGGTGCCAATACCGATGCCACCGTTATCGTGCCGCCCTTGCAGTTGCCTGGCCCCACTGCGATTCCCGCTTTAAGCAAGGTAGGTTTAGCTTTATTGGCATCGATACTCATGCTGTTTGCGGTGTATCACCTCATGCGTAGGCGTCAGTACCGGTAACGCCATTTCAGTTTCACTTGTTACTTAAATAATGAAGGCCAGTCCAGCGACTGGCCTTACTTTTTGGTGCTTTTAGTAAACCCTTTATCTGGCAAGCTTTGTAACGAATTCAACACCATGGGTGGCGGTGGTGTGGTGGGCATTTCGGGCCGGTGGAATTTTTTAGTTATTTGCAGGGTCTCTTTGGGATAAGCCACTGAGTTTACTGTTGAATACGAGATAGAACGGTATTGGGTTTATGAGTGTGCTTGCTACAATGCCAAGCAAGCAGCCCGAACTTCAAAATAAAGCGGGCGCACAACCGATAACGCCCCTTGAGTTTTGAGGTTTTTATGAAAGCACTGTTTAGTTCGCGTTTGCTGTATTTATTTATCTTCCTGGCCTGCTTGGGTTTGCTGAGCTATGCCTATTATTTACAGCACGTTGAATATCTGGATCCATGCCCTTTATGTATCTTCCAGCGCATTGCTTTTGTGTCGATGGGTTTGGTTGCCCTGGTGGCTGCTATTCATGGCCCGCAACGCTTTGGGGCTTGGATTTACACCGTACTCATTGGTATCGGTGGTTTAGTGGGTATCGGTATCGCCGGGCGCCATGTTTGGATGCAGGGCTTACCGCCCGATGAAGTGCCCGCCTGCGGCCCCGGTTTAGATTACATGTTGGATCAATTTCCCTTGGCGGAAACCCTGAAAATGGTGTTTACTGGCTCGGGTAGTTGCGCCACGATTGACTGGCAGTTTTTAGGCTTCAGCATGCCGTTTTGGTCGCTGGTTTGGTTTGTCTTACTGCTGCTTGTGGCATTTATTGCGCTGTTCCGCTCCCGCCGGGCGGTCTAGCTCGGCATTGTTATTGAATGATTGTGAAAGAGTAAAAGCTTATGGCTAATCAATTGGCAGAAGTGCGTCTCCCTGAAGGTTGGGCGCCGGATTCGTGGCAAGCCCGCCCTGCGAAGCAGCTTGCTACTTATCCCGATGCACAGGCATTAGATTCCGTGCTGGGCCAGTTGGCTGGCCTGCCGCCATTGGTGACTTCTTGGGAAGTGAACCAATTGCGCGAAGAGATTGCCGAGGCCCAAGCGGGCCGTCGTTTTGTGTTGCAAGGGGGCGATTGCGCCGAGAGTTTTAGCGAATGCACCAGTTCGATTATCACCAATCGCTTAAAAGTCTTGCTGCAAATGAGCTTGATTTTGGTGCATGGCTTAGAAATGCCGGTGGTGCGGGTAGGGCGCTTTGCGGGTCAATATGCAAAACCGCGCTCTTCCGATAGCGAAACCCGCGATGGCATCACCTTGCCCAGCTATCGTGGCGATATCATCAATTCGCCCGAGTTTACTGCCGAAAGCCGAATTCCTGATCCCCAGCGTTTGCTGCGCGCCCACGCGCGTTCTGCCATGACTATGAACTTTGTTCGTTCGCTGGTGGACAGCGGCTTTGCCGATTTACATCATCCTGAATACTGGGATTTAAGCTGGGTCGAGCATTCACCGTTGGCTGATGAATTTAAACGCATTACCAATGATGTGGGCAGCTCTTTACGCTTTTTAGAGACCTTATCGGGCCGGGCCGTGGGTAGCCTGAAGCGTGTGGACTTTTATACCGGCCACGAAGCCTTGCATCTGCATTATGAGCAAGCCATGACGCGCCAAGTGCCGCGCCAATGGGGCTGGTACGATTTATCCACCCACTTTCCGTGGATTGGCATGCGCACCGCCGACTTAGACGGCGCTCATATGGAATTCTTCCGTGGATTGCGCAATCCCTTGGGGATCAAAGTAGGTCCGGCGATGACGCCGCAGCACCTGCGTGATCTGCTGCAACAGCTCAACCCCGATAACGAGCCCGGTCGCATTACGCTGATCCATCGTATGGGTGCCGATAAGATCGCTGATCACCTGCCCGCATTAATCGAAACGGTTCAAGCCAGCAATGCACTGGTACTGTGGGTGTGTGATCCGATGCACGGCAATACCGAAAGTGCACGCAGTGGCTTTAAAACTCGCCAATTCACTAAAATTCAAAGTGAGCTGGAGCAAGCGTTCGATATTCACGAGCGTATGGGCAGCCGCTTAGGCGGTGTGCACTTGGAGCTGACCGGTGAAAATGTTACCGAATGCACCGGCGGCGCACGTGATTTGAGTGACGAGGATCTCAGTCGGGCTTATAAGTCGAACGTGGATCCGCGTTTAAACTACGAGCAGGCACTGGAAATGGCGATGGTAATCACGCGCCATAAGCGTGGCATTAAATAGCGGCATTAAATAGTAGGGAAAAGATAAATATTTGGGCTGCCGTACCAGTATTGGTGGCCCAAATATCCATTCAGGGCTGTTAACCCCAAATAGGGGTGTGTTCATCGTGCAGGATGTAAGGCAGTTTTAGTTGACAAGGTCTCTTGGTCACCTGCAACTGCTTCCTTATTGCAAAGGAAAAACTATGCGCTTCATCGTATTACTGTTCAGTTTATGTATGGCGGTTTCTGTTAGTGCCCTAGAGCTGGCACCCACGGCCGAAGAGGTACATCCTTTATTACCGGGTATGAAGGTTCCCGGTTTTTCCATGAAAGATGTGGAAGGCCGCGAAATCAGCATTAACCCCGAGCAGCTTGATCGCCCGATTGTGCTCACTTTTTATCGCGGTGGCTGGTGTCCGTACTGCAATCTGCACTTGGCGGAGTTGCGCAACGCTGAAAACCAACTCAAAGACATGGGTTTTGATGTGTGGTTTGTCAGCGCCGATCGCCCGGAAATTCTGTACGAAAGCCTGAAAGAGAAGGTGGACTACAAGATTTACTCTGATGCCAGCCTGGAAGTGGCTTCTACCTTCGGCATCGCTTTTAAGCTCGACGAAGGTACGGTGGAGCGTTATCAAGGTTACGGTTTGGACTTAGAAAAAGTCTCTGGTGAATCTCACCACGGTTTACCCGTGCCCGCCACCTTTATCGTGGGTACCGACGGTATCGTCCAGTTCCAATACACGAATCCCGATTACAGTGTTCGCTTAGCGCCGAGCATTCTGGTAGCCGCCGCCGAGGCCTATCAGCAAAATGCCCATGGCCGCATGAAGAAAAAATAAAGCGGCGCTTATCAAGATCTCCCGCTTATCAAGATCTGAAGCTAAGAGCAGACCATCTAAGAGCAGAGCTGTAAGAATAGGGTGCTTTGCTCATTATCTTAAATCCTATCGGGTAAATCCTATCGGGCAGCCCACACCGTGGGCTGTTGGTCTTCTCGAGTACGGCGATCAAGCACGACTTCCCGACTATCGCCCGCTGAATGCAGCAGAGCTTAGTAGCTGATATAAGCCGTTGTTTTTGGTGTGCCTGCCAATGAAATGGCCGATAAGGTGGCTGAAATGAGTGTCGGGAATGTATAGATATATTCGGGAGAAGAAGAGATATACGGCCGCATGCGCGGCCGTAAAACGCAACTCAAAATGTAGTTAACGAGGGGCTAGCTCATACAAATGAGTTGTAAGGGGAACTGTGTACAGTTTGGTGGTAGTTTTTGAACTACCGACCCAAAACACCCAAGTGTTTCGACTTATTGTTTGCTCATCAGCTTGCTTAATGGCTAAGCTCAATTGAACTCAATTAAGCCGCTAAACAACTAGATGCGTTAGGTGTTTTAAGTAATTTCTGGACTTGAGATCGAAGGTAACGACCGGCCGAGCTTACTCTCATAAGCCCGACCGGTAAGCGCCCTCCATGGCGCTGATTTGCCTTCCAGTGGCAGGATCATTTGTTATCCTCTTTATTTAAGGCAAGAGGAAAACGCCATCCCTAGATCTCGAATCACAATCCTTTGAGTCCCTGCGGTGAAGCTCATGCTCTACCTTCCCTTTTCCTAACGCCGCCTGATTCGACAAAAAGCAGCGCTAGGCTTCCAGCTAATCTTCCGTTGACAATGTGCAACATCCTTTGTTGCGCTGGTCATATCTAACTGGTGAGTTCAGTATAGCCAAACTGTACCGAGTGGTCCAGATGTTTTTGAGAGCAAAAACAGTTAGTATCGAGTAAATACTCGACGTATTGAGATGAATGGGGTATGATTAAAAGGTTTGCTTTCGGTTAGGGGATGAGAAAGTAAATCATTTGGTTGTTTTATAGCTATTCAGGCGAAACCCTACACTTTTCTCAACCTATCGGTAAGTAGGTGATTCGTTGGCTATTTAAGTGAGAGTACAATCGTTTCGATAATCGCTTCGGCTTCTTCATGACTAATGCCGGTTTTCAGCAAAGTATGAAGGCCGCTTAAATTGCTCATAAGATATTGTGATAACTTTTTTGCACTTTGGCGCTGGTGAATCGCGCCTGAGGCTTGTCCTTGCAGAATAAGGGCTTCAAAAACGTCTGTCAGTGCTTGCACGCTACGAGTGACTTCTTCGGCAATTGAGCGGTTGCGCTGAGAGAATTCGGATGCCGTATTCATCACCAAGCAACCCCAATGGTATTCATTGGCCTCGCGCTGAATTAACGTGCCGCGATACAAACCCTCAATTAATGCCAGTGGATCGTCGCAGTTTTCCATGGCTGCGCGTAGCTCGCGCAGAGTGTCGTTCCGATATTGCTGAATACAGCGCTCAAATAAGGCCTGCTTATTACCGAAAGCCTGGTAAAAGCTGCTCTTAGAGAGCTGCATCGCGTTTAAGAGATCCTGTAACGAGGTGGACTCGTAGCCATGCTGCCAAAACACCGCTAATGCCGCGTTGAGCGCTTGGTCTGGATCGAATTGAAGAGGTCTGCCAACTGCCATAGCTCGATAGTAGAGTCTGGCTAAGGCGAGATTCAAGGGGTAAAGAATGATTATGACGGAAACTTATATCGAGTCGATAGCAGTGTCATATGAGCAAGTGCGCAAATGACACTTTGTTGACAATATCGCCGCCAGTTGTGTACGAAATCGCACGAAGTTTACGGATTAGTGAGCTTAATGCTATGCCCAACACGCTGATGCATCGCATGTCGAGCATAGCCTTTAACGCATTTCTTTAGTGCGTAGCGTACGGGATTTGGTCATGAGCAGGCCAAAGCCTAGAAACTTAAGCCAACTCTTCGGTAAAAGTAGCTGATGACCCAGGCCGGGCCAATCATCAAAAATTGAAGATCTTGGAAGAACGAGGGTTTACGCCCTTCAATATGATGACCAATAAACTGCCCAATCCAAGCCAAGACAAACACCGTTAAGGCCACTGCCCACAAGGGCCAGCCGGCGTTCATTTCAATCCAGGCGCAAATACTCAGCAGTACGGCATTGAAGATGATTATGCCCAGCGCCAAGCGCCACGATAAAAACCAGTAATACAAACTACCCGCAACAAATAACAATACCGCCCAGTTCAACGGCATATCGCCTAATTGGGCCGCGAAGGGGAAGGGGGCGCTCCACAGTAACGCCAGCAAACTCCAAACAATGAGTGGGACACAAATCCAGTGAATACGCTTGTTGGTTTTATTTTGGTGATCGGCACCGTAGTCCTCAAGCCATTGATGAATGCTGCGCATTTCTCCCTCCAGTCGTTGCTGCTATCTGCCACTTATAGTGCCACGGCGACTGAAAAAGATAAAAGCAGCACGAAAAAAGCGGCGCTGAACGCCGCTTTTTTAATGTTGAGTGGAATCTTGCCACCAGTACCGTCGAGCTTAGTCGCCCCAGGAGGTCTCAGTAATTTGCTCATAGGCTTGGCGGTAACGATCTTTGGTGGCTTGGATGACAGTTTCGGTAAGTTCGGGCCCAGGAGCCTGTTTGTTCCAATCCAGCGTTTCCAAGTAATCGCGCACATATTGCTTATCGAAGCTCTCGGGGCTGGTGCCCACTTGATAGCTTTCTTGGGGCCAAAAGCGAGAAGAGTCGGGCGTGAGTGCTTCGTCAATGAGCACCAGTTGATCGTTCTCGTCCAGACCAAATTCAAACTTGGTATCGGCAATAATAATGCCGCGCTCCCGAGCGTATTGGGCAGCAAACTCATACAGTTGAATACTGGCTTCGCGCACTTGTTGAGCCAGTTGTTCACCAATTAAAGATTGCACCTGAGCAAAGCTAATGTTTTCGTCGTGATCGCCCACATCAGCTTTGGTGGAAGGTGTGAAAATAGCCTCGGGTAAACGCTCGGCTTGTTGTAAGCCTGCGGGGAGTTGGATACCGCAAATTTGACCGCTGGCTTGGTAATCTTTCCAGCCCGAGCCAATGATGTAACCTCGCACCACGGCCTCCACCGGTAAACGGCGTAATTGTTTCACGACAATCGCACGATGCTGTAACTGCTGGGCCAGCTCGGCGTTGTCTAGCACCTCGTGTAGCGGGGTATGCGTTAAATGGTTGGGAATAATGTGCTGTGTTTTTTCGAACCAGAAATTCGATAGCTGAGTCAGAATTTCGCCCTTGCCAGGTACAGGGTTGGGCAAAATTACATCGAATGCTGACAGGCGGTCACTGGCGACGAGCAACAGGCGGTTTCCCCCTGCGTCGTACATATCGCGCACTTTGCCGCTGTGAATCAAAGGCAAAGCAATGGAAGGAGAAGCCGACGAGCTGGAAGACATGATGGCTGCGGTCCTTTTAAGGATTTGCGAGAATAGATGGCAGTTTGGTTCTAAATTATATGCGCGATCGCCCTTACTTGTGAGTGTTTCGACGGTGCTGCATTTTGTAACGTGGAGTTTAATTTTTAGCTTAGCCTGGGCTTGGCGTGGGCCTGCTGCGGCTTTGCTGGTGATGTTGTTGGCTTGGGCCGTTAGGCGTGGACAACAAGATGGATGGTGGACGCTGCGCCCCGGTGCGGTGCGCGAAACCTATTTGTATTGCCAGTTTGCCGCTTTAGGGCAATTGGCAAAAGCCTCGGGCAGGGTGAGTGAAGCCGATATTCATGCGGTGGAGCAACTCATGGATCAAATGAAACTCAAGCCTGAGCAGCGGGATTTTTCCATTAATGCCTTTACCGTGGGGCGGCGCTGGCAAGAAGGTATGCGGCATGCCGCTTTTCCTAGTCATTTTCAGCGCTTCCAGAGTTTGGCGGTACGCCGACCGGGCATGCAGGCCAGTTTTCTGCAAGTACTGGTGCACACCTTATTGCGTAATGGGCGCCAACCGTTGGCTGAAGAACGCTCGGTATTAAGCCGTTTGGCGAGTCGTATCGGTGCTAACGAGGCGTTGATCATGGAATGCTTAGCGCAACAGCGAAGCCCACAAGCCCAAGTTGAGCCCATGGGCGCTTACGCTGAACTCGGTGTGGCCGAAGAAGCCAGCGTGAATGATATTAAACAAGCCTATCGTGGCTTAATGCGCCGCTTTCATCCCGATAAAATAGCAGCGCAAAACCTGAGTGAAGCCGAACGTTTAGAGGCCGAAGAAAAAGTGCGTCGCGTTCGGGCCGCTTACGATGAACTGAAACGTAGTAGAGGATTCCGTTAATGAAGCAGAGCGCCATCATTGCGCCTTCAATTTTGTCTGCCGACTTCGCGCGCTTGGGTGAAGACACTCAAGCGGTGTTAGATGCCGGTGCCGACTGGGTGCATTTCGATGTGATGGATAATCACTATGTACCCAACTTAACCATTGGCCCCATGGTGTGTCAGGCACTTCGTCATTACGGCATTACCGCTCCGATCGATGTTCATTTAATGGTCGAGCCCGTCGATGCATTGATTCCCGACTTTGCCAAAGCAGGAGCTTCGCGCATCAGTTTTCATCCCGAAGCCAGTCGGCATGTGGACCGCACCATTCAATTAATCCGCCAGGCGGGTGTAAGTCCGGGGCTTGTGTTAAACCCCGCCACACCACTGAGTTACTTGGATGCCACCTTGGATCAGGTGGATATGGTATTGCTAATGTCGGTGAACCCCGGCTTTGGTGGCCAGTCGTTTATTCCTTATGTGCTCGACCGCATTGCCCAGGTGCGCGAGCGGATCGATGCCAGTGGCCGTGATGTACGCTTACAAGTTGATGGTGGCGTGAAGACCGATAATATCGCCCAGATTGCCGCTGCCGGTGCTGATACCTTTGTGGCGGGTTCGGCCATCTTTGGTAGTGATAACTATGCGAGCACCATCGCTGCAATGCGCTCGGCGATCGCTTAATTTATTGCGCCGTATTCAGATTTCGTTCTAATGGTCTTTATTCAATGCAGGGTAGGTTTGAATCTACCCTGCGTTATGTTTGGCTTCACTGACCTGCTACCCATCTCTATCCAAACCTTCCGGCTAGAATCTTTTGCGGCAGTTGTTTACATAAAATTAATATTTTTTGATGTTCTAAAGTTGTTTTTAATCAATTGTTTACGAAAAGTTTGATTGCTTCTTGTAGAAATAATTGCCGTTTATTAACGTAAATAAGATTGAAAACTATTCTTGTTAATAAGATAATTGCAAATCATAACAATAATAATTCTCATTATAGTTTCCTAATAAGAACCGTACTCGGAGCAATCATGTCCAAGAATTTTCTGAGCAGTGTCATTGCTGCCAGCCTGGGCTTCATGGCCCACGCTGCCCAAGCACAGAGCCAGGGTGAAGAGAACAACAAATCACAACAAGCTTTTGCGCTTGATCCTGTACTTATCGTTGGTACCCCTGAAGATGTGGAAAGCCTGGGCGGCTCGGCCACGGTATTAACCAATGAAGACCTGGAGCGCTTGGGCTATACCGATATTCAACGTGTGTTACGTCAAGTACCTGGCGTGTCGCTGCAAGTGGAAGATGGTTATGGCTTGCGCCCGAATATCAGTATTCGCGGTACCGCCAGCGAGCGTAGTTCACGTATTACCTTGTTGGAAGACAACATTCTGATTGCTCCGGCTCCCTATGCGGCGCCTTCGGCTTATTACTTCCCCACCACGGGCCGAATTCATGCGGTGGAAGTATTAAAAGGCCCCGCGGCCATTACCCAAGGGCCGTACACGGTGGGCGGCGCGGTGAATTTAATTTCTACGCCGATTCCCACCAGTGCCGGTGGTCAGCTGAACTTTGAAGTAGGTACCGATAGCACCTGGCGCGGCCATGGTTACTATGGCGATAGCGGCGAGCAATTTGGCTGGTTGGCTGAAAGCCATATCTGGCGTAGCGATGGTTACCAAGATATCGACCGCAGCAATGGCGATACCGGTTTCCAAAAAGAAGATTACACCGTGAAGTTGCGCTGGAATACACCGCGTAACCAAGATGGTCCTTACCATCAGGTGGATTTAAAACTGCAATACGCCGAGCAAGACGACAACACCTCGTACTTAGGTTTAACCGATGGCGACTTTGATCGTGATCCGTTCCGTCGCTATGGTTTGTCGGCGCTAGATACCTTCGATTCCGAGCATTTCCAAGCCAGCTTGTCGTACAGCATCGAGTTTAATGACGATGTGGCCTTAAACATCACGGCTTACGATAACGAGTTCGAACGTAACTGGTTTAAGACTGAAGGTATCGATTTAGACGGCAGTGCCAACGCACAAGAGTTTTCACGCACCAGCTGGTTCAATGTGATCCAGGCGGTTAACCGTGGTCAATCTTTGGGCGATTTCACAGCCGCTGAATTGCAAGCCATTTTAGAAGGTGGCGACACCGCTGAAGGTAGCATTCAACTGCGCTCTAATGCGCGCGAATACTATTCTCGTGGCGTTCAATTGGGCTTGGATTGGGCCTTTGAAACCGGCGCTTTGCAGCATCAATTACGCTTTGGTGCGCGTTACCATCGCGACGAAGAAGATCGCCTGCAACGTAACAGTACCTACAGCCAGCAAGGCGGCAACTTGGTGTTGGATGATCTCGGTTTGTTGGGCAATGCGGGTAACCGTATTCAACGCGCCGAGGCTTGGGCCTTCTTCCTGCACGATACCATCGAATACGAGCGTTGGACCTTTGCTCCGGGTATTCGCTTCGAAGCCATTGATCAAGATCGCGTACGCTACGAAACCCGCGCCAGCCGTACCGACGATCCTTCACGCCGTGGCGAAGCCAATGTGCGCGATCGTCGTAGCAATAACCAAGATGTCTTTATTCCTGGTGTAGGCATTACGTTTGCGGCCACCGATGACTTAAGCCTGATTGCAGGCGTGCATCGTGGCTTTACCGCGCCCACTAACCAAGCCGGTGTGCGCGAAGAAAAAAGCATTAACTACGAGTTTGGCTTCCGCTATAACAATGGTTGGTTTAATGCCGAGGTGATCGGCTTCTATAACGATTACCAAAACCTGTTAGGTTTCTGCACCAACTCATCTAGCCGTGGCGATTGTGAGCCGGGCGACGCCTTCAATGGCGATGCGGCCACCATTGCGGGTGCTGAAGTGCTGCTGAGCACCGATTTATCCAACGATGCAGCCTTTGGCTTACCGCTGCGTATTAACTACACCTACACCGATGCAGAATTCGATTCGGATATTGCCGATACCGAGTTCTTCGGCGATGTGACCGCAGGCGACCCCATTCCGCACATTCCCGAGCACCAGTTCAATATCCAATTAGGCTTTGAGCAAGAGCGTTGGGCCACCTTCGTGAATGCTAACTATGTTGACGATAGCTGCGTGTTTGCCAGCTGCAACGAGTTTGAGCGTTTAGAAGATGCCTTCACCGTTGATTGGAGCGTTCACGTTCAAGTGACTGACGATGTGGAAGTCTATGGTTTGATCGAAAATATCTTCGATGAAGAAGCGTTATTAGGCCGCTTGCCTTATGGTGCGCGCCCGAATAAAGATCGCTCAGCCACTGTGGGCGTGAAAGTTCAGCTGTAAGCTGAATAAAAAGGTTGAAGCCAGGAAGGCTTTGGCCCGAACGAAATCTATGTTGAGCTTAGCCCCATCACGCAAGTGGTGGGGCTTTTTTATGTGCATTAAATAACGCTGTGAGAAGCGGCTCGCTTACGTTTTATTCGAGCTTGGTTTTATTCAGCATTAACCACTTCGATGCCGTTGCGGCCAGCAATCAATGCCACATCAGCCGGGCGGCGGGCGAATAAACCCACGGTGACCACACCGGGAATCTGATTAATATCGTGTTCCATTTTAATGGGATCGATGATGTCTAAATTGTGTACATCTAAGATCCAATTGCCGTTGTCGGTCACGCAATCTTCGCGCCATAACGGTTGGCCGCCCAGTTTCACCATGGCCCGTGCCACTAAACTGCGGGCCATGGGAATCACTTCTACGGGTAGCGGAAACCGACCTAAGACATCCACTTGCTTACTGGCATCGGCAATGCAGATAAAGCGTTCGCTGGCCTCGGCGATGATTTTTTCTCGTGTTAAAGCACCACCGCCACCTTTAATGAGGCGCAGGTGCGGGTCGATTTCGTCGGCACCATCGATATACAAAGACAAGGGGCCGGCCGAATTCGCGTCGAGCACGGGAATGCCTAAAGCTTTCAAGCGCTTGGTGCTTTCATCGGAGCTGGATACGGCTCCTTCTAGCACGCGGCCACTGTTGCCCAGGGCATCGATGAAGCAATTCACCGTGCTGCCGGTGCCTACGCCTAAAATCATGTCGTTTTCGACATAGCGTAGGGCCTCGGCGGCCACTTGTTGTTTGAGTTCCAGCGACATGCTTATGCTTGCTCCAGATTTAAGATGTATTGCCAGTGCTCCGCTTCCACCGGCATCACCGACAATCGATTACCTTTGCGCAATAAGGGAAAATCCGTTAGCACATCGGTATGTTGTTTGAGTTCATCCAAACTCAAATAGCGCTGTAAATGGCGAATGTATTTGATATCCACCAATTGCCAACGCGGCTTATCGAGGCTGCTTTTGGGGTCGAAATACTTGGCCTCGGGATCGAACTGGGTTGGGTCGTCGTAAGGTTTACTGGCCACCTCAGCAATACCGGCGATGCCGGGTGGTTTGGTGTTGGAGTGATAAAACAACACGCCATCGCCCACTTGCATATGGTCGCGCATGAAATTACGTGCTTGGTAATTGCGAACACCGTCCCAGGGTTCGACTTGGTTGCGCTTTAAATCGTCGATACCGAACACATCCGGTTCGCTTTTCATTAGCCAATAGGCCATTCATTGTGCTCCTGATCCGTGCTGGCCGTAGGTAATGCCTCGGCCATGCGAGTATTGCAGGCGATGAAGCCTTGTTCGGTAATCACGCCATCGAGCGGAATATCCCAGGGTTCTTGGGGCAGGCCTTCAACCATCTGAAAACCATAGGCCAAGCCAATAAACCACGTACGCTGGCGATCGATTTTAGCGCAAGCACGATCGTAATAGCCGGCACCCGCGCCTAAACGGCCGCCGTGGGGACAATAAGCCACCAGGGGTGCCAGGATGATATCTAAATCTGCAGCGTCGCGAGCGTTGATATCCGGCGGTTCTGGAATGCCAAAACGGTTTAAATGTTCCGTAATGGTTTCGGGATCCCAGGGCACAAAATGCATTAGCCCCGCTTGTGATTCTGAGATGCGGGGCAGGTAGATCTGGCGGTCGCTGGCACTGAGCTGGTTGAGGCTGGGGCGTACATCCACCTCGCCGCGAACCGGCCAATAACAGGCAATGTGTTGTTCCTGGCGGCTGCAGAGCCAGTGGAGGAGATGGCGGTTAATTTTGCCTTCTAAGCAAAGGCGTGTGGTGGCGTCCAGCTGCGCGCGTTGTTGTCGCAGCTTGTTGCGTAAACTCTGCTTAAAATCTTGATCCATCGTCGTTTGCTGGCCTAAATTCATCAGCGCACCTCGGTAATCGTGGTGGATGGAATCGTGAGGCTATGCTGTGCTGTTTGATTGAAGATGGGCGTTTTCCAGTGCTTACTCATGGTGTCTGGAAAAGCAGGGCACACAGAAAACGGGCGCGCGAACGCCTGGAATGTGGTTTTGTGTTTGCCCTTCTATGCCCTTGGAATCGTTACTCGATTCCTAAGCGTTTTTGGTTGGCTTGGCTGCCAACTCGAATGGAACATATAAGAATTGCACCCTCCACAGAAGCCGCTGCATACCGGGGACCTTGAACCAAAGGTTCAGGTGGGTGGGCTAAGAGCAGGGTCGAAGGCGTTTCGCTCACAGGCGAACATGCACACAGACCACCTGCATCGCCTACCCAAGGCCAATAAATAGGGACAAGGCATATGCGATACACTGGCGCACAACGCAGAGGGTGCGGTATTAGTCTACTGCCGGAGGCTGGGTGTCATCAACTGCTTCGGCCGCGAAAGTTTCATGTTCAGCCAATTGTTCGTCTAATCGACTGACTAAGCTTTGCAAACGGTTGTCGACAAGCTCGCGGCGTTGATCGAGCTCCAAGCGCATCTTTAATACTTGGTCGCTTAAGTTTAGCGCCGCCATAATGGCCACACTTTCAGCAGACATGCCACGGGCTCGTTCCCTTAGATCGCGCATTTGTTGATCCAAATGCACAGCGGCACGTTGCAGGGCTTCACGCTCGGCGGGGGCGCAGGATACTCTGAATTCGCGATCCAGAATGGTTACAGCTATGGGTTCGGAAGATTGACTCATCAGGCCTGTTCTAGTGCACGCAAGCGCGAAATCATGGCTTCTACCCGAGTGCGCGCTTGCTCATTTTTTGCCACCAGAGCCGCACGCTCGGCAACCAGCGCTTCTTGCCGGGCCTGCAACGAGCGGTTTTCCTCTTGTAGTTTTTCGCAGATATCGAGCAGTTGGTTCATTTGCTGCTCGAGTCGGTCCACATTATTCCGACTGGTATCCACATCGTTCATGGTCCATCACCTTGAGGACTTCTTATTAACGCAAATGATAACATTACCTGAGTCTGAGAAAATAATGGTAATGGCCTTGATCTTTGAACATTTGGACGAATGGCGTCAACTCAGCGGCAGCGCCACCGATGGCGATGCCAGCGAGCTGCACGGGTTAATTTGCGGATTACTGGCGGCCGCTCCTGGCAGCGCGCTTGAACGCATCATGCAAGCCTTAGAGCCTTTGGGTGAATGGCAATGGCAAGCGAGTCATCGTCAGCAAATTCAACAAGGAATTTTAGAGTCGGCGACGCAGCTCGATAGCGAAGATTTTTCGTTCTCGCCCATGTTGCCCGATGACGATACGCCACTGGCCGATCGCACTCATTGTTTAGGCCTGTGGTGTGGTGGCTTTAATGCGGGTTTTGGTGCGGGTCGCCAAGATCTGGCCAAGCAGCATGGCCAGCAAAGCAATTTGAGCGACGACGAACAAGAAGTGCTGCGCGATATGGAGCAAATTGCCCGTGTCGACCCTAACTTGCTTGATCAAGACGATGCCAACGAGCTGGAAGCGTCCTATGCTGAGTTGCTGGAATATGTGCGCACCGCCGTGATGCTTATGCGTCAGTCCAGCCTGAATACTCAGCAGGCGGAAAATCATCAACATGAAGCTTAGCCGGCAACAAGAAGCTTAACTGGATTGCATGACCGTGCGCGGTGGTTAAATGCTTGCCGTAATGAGCAGAGTCCTCGTGTATGCCGCCCGGTTCTATAAGCTCTGCTTGTATGCCGCTCTGTTGATGCAGCTGGCTGTATGCCGCATTGTTACAAGCCGATTCAAGTCATGTTGTTAGCCACTGGCTGCCACTACAATAACCCAAGATCAACGCCTTTTAGCGGAAACCATCATGTCTGATTCCATCATACAAGCCAACGAGTTTGCCAAACGCCGCCAAGACCTTGCCGAAATGGTCGGACCCAATGGCGTGGCCATTATTCCTGGTGCGAGTTTGCAAACCCGTAATAGCGATGTGCATTTCCCGTTTCGGCAAGATAGCGATTTCTGGTATCTGACAGGCTTTGATGAACCCGACGCATTGTTGGTGTTGGCACCGGGGCGTGAGCAGGGTGAAGCCGTATTATTCTGCCGCGATCGCGACCCCGAACGTGAGCGCTGGGATGGTCCGCGCGCCGGTTTAGAAGGTGCGATCTCGCGCTACGGTTTTGACGATGCTTTTCCTTTTAGCGATGCCGATGAAGTGGTACCTGGCTTAATGGAAGGGCGCGAGAAGGTGTATTGCAATTTAGGTAAGCAATTAGCTTTTGATCAGCGTGTAATTACCTGGATGAACCGCTTGCATCAAGGCCATCGCAAAGTGGCTCACCCGCCCGAACAACTGGCCGCTTTAGGTCATACCCTGCACGAACAACGTTTAATTAAAAGCTGTGCCGAAATCAAAGCCATGCGCCAATCGGCGCAGCTGGCTGCCAGCGCCCATCGACGTTTGATGAATGTGTGTCGTCCCGGCATGAGCGAAGCCCAACTCAGCGCTGAATTAATGCACGAGTTTCACAGCCAAGGCAGCGAGGTTTCTTATTTACCCATTGTGGGCGGTGGCAATAACGCTTGTATCTTGCATTACATCGATAACAACCAAGTGTTGCGCGATGGCGATTTGGTCTTGGTAGACGCCGGTTGTGAGGTAGAAAAATACGCCTCGGATATCACGCGTACCTTCCCCGTTAATGGCCGTTTTAGTTCGCCGCAGCAAGCTTTGTATGAAGTGGTATTGGCGGCACAAATTGCGGCTATCGAAAAAGCCCAAGCAGGCCAGGCATGGTTGGCAGGCCACGATGCTGCCGTGAATGTGATCGCCCAGGGTTTATTAGATTTAGGTCTATTACAAGGCAGCTTGTCGGAATGTGTTGAAAGCGGTAGTTATCGTCAGTTCTTCATGCATAAAACTGGCCATTGGCTCGGTTTGGATGTTCATGATGTGGGTGACTACACAGTAGATGGTGCCTCGCGTGAGCTAGAACCCGGCATGGTGTTAACGATTGAGCCCGGCATTTATGTGCCCGCCGACTGCACAGATGTAGAAGAACGCTGGCGCGGCATTGGTATTCGTATCGAGGACGACGTGGCGGTAACCCGCGCGCAGCCCGATGTTTTGAGTGCCGATGTACCGAAAACGATCCACGAGATCGAAGCCCTCATGAACCCGTCTAAAGCAGCGTAAATATCATGACACAAGCCTGTGATTACGACCTCACCATTATCGGTGGTGGCTTGGTTGGTGCCACTTTAGCGTTATCGTTGCGCGATAGCGGCTTGCGTATTGCTTTAGTGGAGGCCGTCGATCGTCAGTCCGCTGCGCAACCCAGCTATGACGACCGTACCTTGGTGCTGAATCGGGTATCTTGCGCTTGGTTGCATGATGCCAATTTATGGTCGGCAGTGGCCGATGCAGCCACCGCCATTGAACGTATTCACGTGAGTGCGAAAGGGCGTTTTGGCCAAACTCAATTGCGTGCATCGCAGCACGGCATTAATGAATTTGGCTTTGTGGTGCAGGCGCGCCGTTTAGGCATGGCCATGATTCCTGCGGTGGCCGCCATGTCGGAATGCACAATGTTTTGTCCTGCCGAATTGGCGCACTTAACGGTGCATGATGGACATGCTGAAGTGCATCTGCACTGCGGCGCTGATTCTGCCCAGCAGCAAAGCTTTACCACGCGCATGGTGGTGGGGGCCGATGGCGCGCAATCGAAAGTCCGTCATATTATGGGTTTGCCTGCTCATGAATACGACTACCAACAAACCGCAGTCATTAGCAATGTGAGTGCCGACCAAGACCACCAGCATTGCGCCTACGAACGTTTTACCGATACCGGACCGCTGGCGCTGCTGCCCCACGGCCCAGGCCGTATGGGCTTAGTGTGGAGTGTGGCGCGCGAGGCCGCCGCTCAATTACTCGAGCTGAACGATGCGGAGTTTTTAGCAGGCTTACAGCAACGCTATGGTTATCGCTTAGGGCACTTTAAACGTGTGGGCCAACGTACGGCGTATCCTTTAAAGCTTGTCCATGTACGCGAGCCGGTGGCACCGCGCAGTGTGTTAATTGGTAATGCTGCACACACCATTCATCCAATTTCGGCCCAGGGCTTTAACTTAGGTTTACGCGATGCGGTGGCTTTAGCTCAGGCTTTGCGTGAATGTGCACAAGAAGACATTGGCTCGGCCACTATGCTGCGCGCTTACCAAAGCACTCGTGATGAAGATCAACTGGAAACCATTCGCTATACCGATGGCTTGGTGCGCTTGTATCGGCATCCTTCAGCGTTGTTCCGCTTCTTTGGTTCTGCGGCATTGTTGGCCCATCAATATGTACCTGCCATGCAACGACGCTTGGTAACGGGTGCCATGGGTTACCGCGGGCGTGCCGCCTAGCGGCGCTGACTGGCATTTGGCTGACTGTTATTGGGCTTGTTGCATTGATCGGGCTTTATTCAACGGGCCTGATCCAACTTTTCTTTCTTTAAATTCCAACGACTGGGCGTGGGCGCTATGGCCGGACGAAACGATTGCGATGTATTAATTGCCGGTGGCGGTAATGTGGGTTTAGCGTTGGCGGCAGCGCTGCAACAGCAAGGCTTTAGTGCGGCAGTGGTGGAAGGCCGCCCACCCCAAGCGCCTGCGACGGTGCCCGATGTTGGCCTGCGGGTATCGGCCTTAAGTATCGGTAGCCGGCGTTTTCTAGAGCATCTAAAGGCGTGGCCCGCCAGTGATCGCCGTGGGCCCACGGCGTATCAAAATATGCAGGTGGAATCACGTGATGGCCGTGGCTGTGTCAACTTCAGTGCCCATGAACAAGGTCTACCAGCGCTAGGTTGGATTGTGGATAACGAGCATCTGCGTGCCACCTTATGGCAGCGTTGTCAGCAACTGGGCGTGAGCTTGCACGAAGGTGTGCAGGTCACCGAGGTGCAGAGTAAGAGTCGCTCGGTCAGTGCACAACTCGATAATGGGCAAAGTTTGCGGGCCCAGTTATTAGCTGCGGCCGATGGTGCTCGTTCGCCCATTCGTCAGCAGTTAGGCTTTGAGTTAGAAGAGCGACCATACGAGCAACAAGCTATTGTGGCCGTTGTGAATACCGAACGGGCGAACCAAGGCTTGGCTTGGCAACGGTACCTGGCTTCGGGCCCGTTGGCTTTCTTACCGATTAGTGGTGGCCGTTCTTCCATCGTGTGGACGTTAGAAGCCGAGCAAGCGCAGAGGCTCATGGCTGCCGACGACAATCAGTTTATGGCTGAGCTGCAAGCAGCCAGTGTTCATCAGTTTGGGCCAATAACGGCCATCGGTCAGCGGGCGGTTTTTCCGCTTAGTTTGATGTTGGCCAAACGCTATGTGCATGAGCGTGTATTTTTAGTGGGTGATGCGGCTCATCGTATTCACCCACAGGCGGGGCAAGGTTTAAATATCGGCCTGCAAGATGCAGCAGCCATGGCCGAATTATTGACAGAGCAGGGTGAAGTACCCACGCAAGCCGTCACGCTAGAACGCCTGCTGCGCCGCTACGAGCGTTGGCGTCGCAGCGACGACGAACTGATGGTACGTGGCGTGGACCGCATTGGCCAAACTCTACGCGGTGATTCGGTGGCGGCGCAATGGGCGGGAATCGGTTTGTCTTTGGTCGATCGGCTGCCACCCTTAAAAGGGCTTTTTCTACGTCACGCCGCCGGTACTGAGAGGGGCGCGCCGAAGTGGTTCCGGCGGCCCGTTAAATAGTATTGACTCTAAACTATTTGCTGAGACAAGCGCGGCATGAACCGTTCCGATAAGCATTCCCAGTCGTCCTTTACGCTTGGTGCCACTAGTTCTCTGGCCTTGGGTGCTTTGTTTATTAGCTTGGCCGCACCCATTGTTAAGGCGACTCAGGTCGACCCCAATATCGCTGCGGTATTCCGTATGTTCTTCGGAGCCTTGGCTTTGCTGCTGCTCATGTTGGGTCAAAGCCGCTGGCGATCGGGTTGGCAGCATGGCTGGTCGAGCTCGGCGTTAATCGCGTTCTTCTTCGCGCTCGATTTATGGTTCTGGCATCGCAGTATTCATTGGATTGGTCCGGGCCTTGCCACCCTGCTGGCGAACTTTCAGGTGTTTTTATTACCCATCGCAGGCTTTGTTTTACAAAGCGAGCGCCCAGGGCCGCGCTTTATTGGCGGTTTAACCTTGGCTGCATTGGGTTTGAGTTTGCTGTTTGGTTTAAGTTGGAGTGAGTTTTCCAGCATTAATCGCTGGGGTGTGATTTACGGTTTGCTTACCGCTATGGCTTATTCGGCTTATATTTTGAGCCTGCGTTATTTTCAATCTAAACCCAATGCGCCGGCGGCTGCGGCACGTTTGTTTCAAGTGTGTGTTTGGTGTGCTGCATTATTGGCTTTGAGTACTTGGGATATTCGCCAAGAATATCTCACAATCAGTACGCAAGATTGGTTACTGCTGGCGGCATTAGGTGTGGTGTGCCAAGTGTTTGGCTGGCTGTTAATCACCCGGGGTTTACCGGGGGTGGCGGCGGCCATTGCGGGTTTGTTATTACTGCTACAACCCGCATTATCGCTGGGTTGGGATTTTCTCTTTTTTGGATTATCGCTAGGCATGTGGCAGCTGTTGGGTGTCGTGTTGGCACTGTTGGGTATTTATATTGGTAGCGTGCGTTTGGCTGGAAAATAGCGCTTTGTATAAATATGAGCGTGTATGAATGTAAATTTCTGTTGTGCAGGTATGGGAATGCATGCGCGAATTAATGGTCTGATTCTGACAGATTTTTGATGTCACTATTTATGTGTATGATTTTAGCTGGGCTGACGGTCGTTTGACGCAGCAATAGCCGCGACGAACGACTAGTTTACAGCAGACCCAGTATCCATCAGGCTGTAGCCCTTCGACTTTAAGGGTAGTGTGCGTAACACGATGATAGGGCTATTGAAACATTACCCACCCACAACAAGAACCGTGCAGGAGCAGCAATGATTTACAACAGCATTGTCGACACCATCGGCCGTACTCCGGTGGTGCGGATTAACCGTTTAGCGCCTGAAGGCATTCATCTTTACGTGAAGGTGGAGTCGTTTAACCCGATGGCCTCGGTTAAAGATCGACTGGCCTGGGCCATTATTCAAGATGCCGAACAGCGCGGCGAATTAAAACCGGGCCAAACCGTGGTGGAAGCAACTTCTGGCAACACCGGTATCGCTTTGGCCATGGTTTGTGCGGCGCGCGGTTATCCTTTTGTGGCCACCATGACCGAAACCTTCTCCATCGAGCGGCGCAAGCTTATTCGCGCTTTGGGTGGCAAGGTGGTGCTGACACCCGCTGCAGAACGCGGGCAAGGTATGGTTCGGGTGGCGCGCGAGCTGGCCGAGAAAAATGGTTGGTTCTTGGCGCGCCAATTCGAAAACCAAGCCAACCCCGCCTATCACCGCAAAACCACCGGCCCTGAAATTCTGCGGGACTTCGCCGATAACCCGCTGGATTACTTTGTTTCTGGCTGGGGTACAGGCGGCACCATGACCGGTGCAGGCCAAGTTTTGAAAGCGGCCATGCCCAATTTGAAAGTGATGGCGGCCGAGCCCGAGAATGCACAGCTATTGCAAGGTAAAGAATGGCAGCCGCATAAAATTCAAGGCTGGACACCCGATTTTATTCCCGATGTGCTGGATCGCTCGGTGGTCGACCAGTTCTTCGCCATCAGCGATGAAGAAGCGGTATCTACAGCACGCCGCTTGGCCTGTGAGGAAGGTATTTTGTGCGGAATCTCTGGGGGCGGCACGTTTGCTGCTGCACTGAAAGTGGCGGCCCAAGCCGAAGCTGGCAGCCATATTTTAGCGATGCTACCCGATACCGGTGAGCGCTATTTCAGCACGCCTTTGTTCGCCGATATCAACGAGGGCTCCGACGACGAATTGCTGGCTTAAAGGGCCTGCGGTTGCCTGTGGGCCATTGAATCTTGCGGGTGTGCTGCTCGTTGGCAAAAAGACTTGTTGATAAAAAAACAGGGCTCTAAGGAGCCCTGAACATGCGGGACGCGGTAGCGCAATAGGAGAGGGAAACTCCTATACGCAAAAACGATTGGGGAGCGCCCGCGAGGATAATTACCGGCTTTTATCTAAGCTTCGAAGCCGTCGGTGAATAGGGTTTGGCTGCCACAGTTATCGAAGCGGAACGTGGCAATGCGGGTGTTCCAAATACCAACGACGTTGTATTGCGAAGTAAACCAGAAAGTGCAACCATCTTCAGGATCCACATTGAGTGCCGCGTAATCACCGAAGCGCACACTGGTATTGGGCGAACTACCCACAATGATGTTGTATTCACCCTGGCTGAGAACTCCCCGAGGATCGTTAGTCGTTCGGCCTGCGTAACGTAAACCGGGAAAGGTGCCGACAGCGTCGGAAACGCTGTAGCCCATCGCAATATTGCCGCTTTCATCCATGGCTAAACTGGGTAAGAAACGATGTGTAGCGTCCGGG
>JAKSCJ010000291.1 GCA_022360675.1 Lysobacterales bacterium | reverse complement strand
AAGGTGGCAATCATGCCGGTTACGGTACCCAGCAGACCTAATAAAGGTGCCACCGCCGCAATCACCATGATCATGGAGCCAAAGCGGTTCAAGTGCGATGACTCATGCAAGATAGCTTCTGAAATAATATCTTCCAGATGCTCACGTTCGCGGTCGAGATTACGCAGTGCAGCTGAAACCACACGGGACGTAGCGCCTTTACGGCGTTTACAGGCTTCTAAGGCCTCGCCTACGCGGCCCTTGCTGACCAACTCGCCCACTTCTTTGAGAATCTTGCCGGTATCGGCACTGGCACCGCGCAGGAAGGACAAGCGCAGAATGATCAGTAACACCGCCACCGCGCCTAAACCCGCGATGATCCAGGAGATCACACCACCGGCATCGACGGTTTCAAGAATGCTGCGTTCTTCTTTTTCTTCAATGGACTTAGCCAGTGTTTCGAAGAGGAAGATTTTCAAGCTTGCAGGCAACTGACCGCTGGCCATTTGCTCGGCCACATCAGCAGATTCCACCGGCCACAGTTTCAGACGGCCATCACCAGCGGGCGCCAGTACACCCGAACCGCGTTGGCTTTGGCCGTAGGCCGCCACATTACCCACACGGATGATGGTGCCGTTGACTTGCGCGCCATCGGTAAGGAAAAACTCGCCAGTATCACGACGCACCTGACCCGCATGCTCAATCAATTGCGAGGCCGCGGTAAAGATTTGATCGAGCTTGGCGATATCATCGGCAGCATCGAAATCGGCACCGGTGAATTCTTTAAGGCCTTGCTGATCGAGCGTTGATGACGCTTGCAAATAAGTGGCGTCGAGCACACCGCGTTGATCTTCGATATCGGTAATGCGACGGTCAGCTTCGGTCAGCAATTGATTCATGCGATCGGCGCGATTTTGCGTACCCACCACTTGGCCTTCTAAGCCATCGATGCTGGTTTCGCCTTGACGCACGGCTTCGCTGGCGTTGGCCTGAAACGCGCTTAATTGCTTTTCAAGCTCGGCTTTTTGGGCGCTTAAAAACGCAAACTCGCGCTGGTAAGCTGCTTGTAAGTCCACTTTAGCTTGTTCGGGATCGGCCGCAGGAACCGGCGGTTGCACCGGTGCTGCAGGTGCTGCTTCTTCTTGTGCCCACACCGGCGTGCTCATCGCAGCAACGAAAACCGCAGCACCAAAGCTGACTGCTTTCAACGTATTCATAAGCGGCTGACTCATTAAATTATTAATCATGACTGCGCATCCCATTAACGGCTGGCATCAACCACGGCAGGCAAGGCGCCGGGAATTTCGAAGTAGCCTTGACGAATCTGCTTGCGCAGTGAATCGAACAATTGGGCGATTTGGTCACGCTGGATCGCGTCGTCGGTGAGCTGCCATTGCCATTGGCCATTTTGCGGTTGCGCAAAACCGTAACGATCGTCGCGCGTACGGAAGTACATGGCGATGGTGCCCAGCTTGGCGATATCCACCAGTACCGGCTCACCTTTTAAAGGAATGGTTTGCGAGTAAATCGCGTTTTCACGACTAATTCTGAGCTCGTCTTCAACCAGAGCCCACAAGCGATTGGCTGCACGCTGGGGCACGATGGCACCCGAGTTGAGCTGGGTTTCCACCTCGTCTAAAGCCTGTAAACGCTCGTTCTGTTTAAACGGTAATGACGACTGTATGGCAGCGCGCAATTTAGCGGCAGCCTGTAACACCACAGGTGCCAGGGTTTCAGCATCAGCACCGGCATCGTCCGCTTTGGTGCGCAGTTCTTCCAGCTCGTCTTCCAGCTGGCGGACCCGTAAACCTTCGCGATCAAGATTGGCTTCCAGCTCCGACTGTTGGGCTGTGAGGTAGCTCATCTTGCTCTTGTGCTCTTCACGTTGAATATCCAACTCCGACTGCAGTGTTTCCACTTCAGCACGCAGCGCAATAAGGCGCTCGGCCAGTTGGTCGATGTTGCCGTCCTGAGCCAGGCACGGCGAAACTGCCAGAACGGCAATGAGTGCAATGAGGGTTCGCATCGTTTAAAGACGTTTAAGTGGTGAATGGGTGTGGACGTCGGGGGATAAGGTAGCCCTGAAATATGACAATGTAGTGACAGTACCCCCATAGGTTGTCATCTAAGCGTCACAGTCGGGTAACAAGACTGCAATATTCAATCTGTAACTTGTGCCTCGATTGCCGCGTTGCCCCGCGGAATTTTTTACGCCTCAAAACTAAACATTGTCTACACGCCCTGGAGACATCGGATGAAACTTTCTCGTTCCTTGCTGGCTGCAGCAGGTTTCGTTGCTTGCGCAGCAGGCGTTCCTGCTTACGCTATTAATATTGACCAAACCCTGATGGGTGGCTGGACCGAAATCACCCCCGCTCCTGCGACCACTCGTCGTGGCATCAATCTGCAATATTTCAAAATTGGCCCTGAGCTAGGCAACGTTCTGGCGGTAGGCTTTTTGTACGACAATGATGGCAACCAAGTTTGGTTCACCGGTAACGACGGCCAAGTTCGTCCCGGCGACACCACCTTAGAATTCAACATCAGCACCATCGAAGGTGGTCGTCCCATCGGCAGCAGCGACGCCGGTAGCCCCAATGCTACCCCCGTTGGCACCCTGACCATGGAAATCAACGACTGTAACAACGCCACCGCCACCATCGATTCTGCCACCCTGGGCACCAGCACTTTTGCTGTTGACCGTGGTGAAAGCATTGGCCTGACTTTTGGCGCTGACGAATGTGCTTACCAACAGCCGTTCCAAGGTTGTCCTTCTTTCGCTACTGAAGGTTTAGCACCCCGTAGCTGTATCGTTAGCGGCACCTTACAAGGTGACGTGGTCTTCACCAATGACACCACTTGGGTTCTGAATGGCCCTGTATTCGTTGGTACCGACATCGACGAAGGCGGCCAAGCAGCTACTCTGTCAATTGAGCCTGGCACTCGCGTCATCGGCGCTGCCGGTAATGACTTCCTGGGTGTTCAGCGTGGTTCTAAACTGTTTGCTGAAGGCACTCCGTTTGCTCCCATCGTGTTCACCGGTCCCATTCCTTCTGACGATCCGACCGTTGGTCCCGGCACCTGGGGTGGTCTGGTTATTAACGGCCGTGCGCCCATCAACGTGTGCGATAGCGGCATCTGCACCGACGTAGGTGAAGGCGGCTCTGGCGTATTCGGTGGCGACGATCCCAACGACTCTTCAGGTGTTCTGCGTTACGTTCGCGTACAGTTCGCTGGTTTCCGTATTAATGACGAAGACGAGCTGAACGGCATTGCATTCCAAGGTGTTGGTCAAAACACCATCGTTGATCACGTACAAGTTCACGCTAATGCCGACGACGGCATCGAGTTCTTCGGTGGTAACGTTAATGCTAAAAACATTGTTCTGTCTGACATTCAAGACGATAGCTTAGACTGGACCCACGGTTGGACAGGTAACCTGCAATACGTTGTGGTACGTCAAGACCAAACACCTAACGTTGAAGCAGAACGTGGTATCGAAGCTGATAACTTCGAAGACAACAACGACGCTACTCCGCGTTCACAGCCCCGCATCAGTAACGTTACCTTTATCGGTACTGACAACGGCACCCTGACCACCACCGGTTTCTTGTTCCGCCGTGGTACCGGTGTAAACATGAGTAACGCCATCGTTACCGGTTTCAACAACTGCTTCGACCTGGATTCCAGCGCTACCTTCGCTGCTGCTGGCACCCCGGCGGCTCTGAGTGGTGCTCTGACCGTTCAAAACACCATGTTGAACTGTGCTAATAATTTCGAAATCGAAGATGGCGACGCTTTCAGTGTTGAAACCTTCTTCACCAGCCAAACGGGTAACAGCACTGGCAACCCGCAACTGGACGGCGTTTTCCCGCCCGCAGGTGCTGACTACCTGAGCGGCTTCGACTTAGATCGCAACATCTTCCCTGTGTTCTTCGACAACGCCGACTACCTGGGTGCATTCAACGGTGAAGGCACCGCTTGGACCCACGGCTGGACCGAGTTCTTAGAATAAGATTTAGTTGCCCAATAAGGCACGAATCTAGATGGTTAAAAGGCGCACTTCGGTGCGCCTTTTTTGTGCGCTCAATAACTAGTTATCAATTAATTTTATAGGGACACGGCTGTTTAATTCACCTTTAACATAGCTATCATTAAAACTATAGATAATGATCATTCGTTCTAAAAATAAGGAATACGAGTGAGAAAGTTATCATTATGTTTCTTGTTATTTTTTTCAGCAGTTAGCCAAGCACAATTTACAGACACTAAGCCTAAAATTATTGACGTTCCAGAAGACTGCAACCCTGTTGCTAACCACTATATGGTTAGGACGCCAAAATCAATCAATATTCCTGATTCAATCAATACTCTCTCTGTATCTACATACGCAAATTATCTCTCTGCTAATTATGGTGGGGTTGTTGAGGCCGTATTCGGTGATACAAACTCAAGTTACGGTGGGTTCAGTATCGTTAATCTTAGCGCCAACGACGCCGACAACATGTTGAAAAATGAAAGTAGCGTACTAAGAATTGAACAGGTCTGTTATTTCAAGGCCACATCCATTCAATCAAATCCGTATTGGGCTCTAGACCGCATCGACCAAGCCGAGCCCCCTTTAGACCAATCATTCGACACTCCTAGTTTTAGCGCTGAAAATAAAACACATATTTACCTTGTAGACCAGGCTATTCGTGGATACTTCCCTGAAACCAACATTCTTCATCAAGATCTAACAGCTGTTAAAGCGCCAGAAAATCACGAGCATTTTGCTTCAACCATACCGGTAGTTACGCGGAACTCACTAGCCTGCACAATCCACGGGACTGCAGTCGCTGGAGTTATAGCTGGAGCAAGAACAGGCATAGCACGTAATTCGATCTTGCATTCCTACGCTGCATTCAACTGCGCATCACCTCCAAGAACTAATACAGCATGGGCAACAAATGCGTT
>JAKSCJ010000386.1 GCA_022360675.1 Lysobacterales bacterium | reverse complement strand
CGTTGAGAAAACACTCTTTGAGTTTTTGCCTGAACTGACTGCGGTTCGCGATGTTACCGACCATGGTGCGGGCGATAACACGTATTTCGAGTAAATCGAGGCTTCATTAAATCCGGCCATGCTTGAGGTCTGAATTTAACGAAAAAACCCCGCTTTGAGCGGGGTTTTTTAATGCTCAGCTTGGCCTGTGTGTACTGATGGGAATCACACAATGCCAGGCTTGATGCCTAAGGCCTTATTGCTCTTCAGGAATAATACCTAAAGTGCTGTCTTGGCTGGCGAAGTAAGCGGACAAGTCGGCGATATCTTGATCGCTCAGCGCTGCAGCAAAACCGGCCATAATGGGGTTCTTACGCTCGCCAGAACGGTAGGCCGCCAGGGCTTGTTCTAAATAGCTGGCATGTTGGCCGGCTAAACGTGGGTAACTGGCGTCCAGGGTTTCGTTACCGGTGGCTCCATGGCAGCCTGCGCAAGTGGCGGATTTTTGCTGGCCAGCGGCCACATTACCCGCAGCCATGGCAGAGGCAGACAGCGTTAATAAAGTAACCGCACTCAGGGACATCAATACTTTTTTCATCATTGTTATTCTCCTGACAATCCGGCTAAGTAAGCGGCGATATTGTCGATATCGCTATCGCTTAATGCGCTGGCTTGAGCTTGCATGGTTTCATGTTTGCGTTCGCCGGTGCGGTAAGCCTTTAATGCGGCAACCAAGTAAGCTTGGTTTTGACCGGCAATTTTGGGCACTTTATAAACAGGGTACACATTGTTATAGCCGGGAATACCGTGGCAGCCTGTGCAAGTGTAGGCTTTAACTTTACCGGCTGCGGCATCACCAGCAGCCAAGGCAGAAGCACTGCTTAGGGCAAGCGTGGCTGCTGCAGCAATTAACAGACAACGCATGGGCGTCTCCAATGATCAATGCAAACAATCGGGCATTATAACCCTCTTAATAAGTTTGCTTGAAGCTCTAAATGCAAAGCATGGTGGCTTTATCGCCCAATATTGAATTTAAGAACGGTGTTTATAGGCAAATTGAATTTGACTATTGGTTCAAAAGTGATATTTCGGCAACCTGGGTGGCCATTTTCTTGATCTGAAAAATAGCCATGAAAGGCTATTGTTGGCTTAGGTCTAAAAAAGAAAAAGCATGCTGTAAATCATCACAGCATGCTTTTTTATCGAGACTTAATATTGCGCTTTAGCGAGCTTAGAGCCCGGCGACATCGGCACCTTGCTTGAAGACAATATCAACGGGGATATCGGCATCAGCTAAGCGATTTAAGTCGGCTTGTAGTTGCTCGGTAATAATGCCTTTGGTATTTAGCAGATCACCAACACCTTGGTAATCGCCATTACCTTGCAGGGTTAAGATCAAATTGCTTAAGCCTTCAACTGCTTTTTCAAACTCAGCAACGTTAACGCGATAGGTGCCACTTTCAGGGTCGCGTGAAAACGCGCCTTGCTCTGCAAAGTAGTTAAAGCGAACCATGTTGGCACGTCCGTGGGCAGAAGAAGCACCAAAGCGCACCGAACGGAAAATACCGGCTAAGAAGGTGACATAGTTATCCATCAACTCGCCCTCGGTGATTTCACCTTTAGCACGCAGCTGTTGAACCATGTACAAGCCTAAAATATCGGCTTTACCTTCTTCCAGTGGCGAGGCGTGTTCTTTTAAGCTCTCGCGAACCGTGCCTTGACCATTGATGGTGTTTTTGATGCCTAAACCATGGGCCACTTCATGGAACATAGTGTTAGCAAAGAAAGCATCGAAGGTAATGTGTTTGCGTTGGTTCGGGGCGATTAGCACATCGGAGATGGGCATTAAGATCTTATCGAACTTTGCACGCATGGCATTTTTCAACTGCAAGCGGCGGGTGCCTTTTTGCAACTGAACTTCTTCATCGTTAGGCAGGTTAATGGCGATGGTTTTAGAGCCCGCATTACTGTGGCCAGCGTAGTAAATAACATCGTATGCGTTTAAGTCGGCATCGGAGCCTGGTGTTTCTTGCTTGTAGGCGTCTTCAACCGGAATGCCGCGTTGTAAGTCGGGCAAGTAGGCGGCAAAGCGCGCTAAGCGTTCACTCCAAGCTAAGTCTTTAATTAACACATAAGACTCAAACGCTGCGCGATACCCATAGAGTTGATCTTCATAGGTTTCAATAGGACCAATGACTAGCTCGATGGGGTTTTTCTTCATATCCATCCAAGCTAAGTCGCTAGCTTGGTATTCATCACTCAAAAACGCATCGGCGCGTAGGCGTAAGTAATTTGCAAACTCAGGATCAACGGCTAACTCAGCGGCTTGGCGTAGTAAGTCGGCGGCGGCTTTGAGTTCTTCCGCATATTCTTCGCTGTAGTTATGTAAATGTAATTGGCCATCGGTGTTGCGACGCACTACTGAATACAAACCCCGTTTGTTGGGCTCATTCCAGGCTTCGAACTCTTCCTTGCTCATGTCTTCAGGATAAAAGCGTGCACCTAAAGGTTTTTCGCTGAAACCCGATAAAAAGGCTTTGTCGCCGTCTAAGCGATCCCAGGGACCGTAGTTGATATCGGCAAAACGGCGTACGTCTTGATTGTTAATTTCGGCTAAGAAAGCATCGCGAGGGCCGTAGGCTTGTTGCCAGAATAGATCGTCCATGATGGCGCTGGCTTCAATTAACAGCTCCAGCATTTGGCGTTGCTGCTCGTTGAGATGGCCAATATCGGCGGTCAGGGGAACACTGGCGTAGATGTCCATACGTGCGCGCGGCACCAGCAGTTTTTGCTCGTTGCTCGCCATGCTTGAGTCGGCGCTGGTGTTGCTTTGCGTGGTTTCAGTGCTATCCATGGCGGGCGGCTCGGGGGGCGATTCTTGTTGACACCCCATGAGGGCAAGGCTGATGCATAAGGGAATCAGAGCACGCATTGCTTTTCTCTCCTGATCGTTTTCGGTGGTTGTGCGTGATGCCATACCGAAGTAACTGAACACACGACACACGGGCCAATGTCGTTACAATGACGACTTGTGAAGTCGACGCTGGCAGCATAATCCACTAGTTTAGCAGGCACACACAGGCCTTGCTGTATTCTTCTGGCAGATTTGCTTTGCCAGCTGCTGGTCTGTACTCGAACGGTGCCGGCCGTGCTTCGTATAGCCTGCGGCCGCTAGTTTGTAAGGATTTTGGGCTGGAAAATAGCCTTGGCATCCCCATATCGCCCAGCAGCAAAACAAATCGAGACGCGCCCATGCAGTATTCACCCATGCAATATCTAAGCCTGGGGGCGGTTCGGTGGCATTTTTTTCGGAGTGACACCCATGCCCATTTATGAATATCAATGCGCTGCTTGCGATGCGGCCATGGAAAAATTACAGAAAATTAGTGACGAGCCATTGGTGGATTGCCCCGCGTGCGGCAAACCTGAGCTGCGCAAGCTGGTGTCGGCTGCGGGCTTTCGCCTGAAAGGCGGTGGTTGGTATGAAACCGACTTTAAAAGTGGCAGCAAGAAAAACCTGGCCGAAGGCGGCTCGAGCACAGACGCAGGAAAGGGAGCGGCGTCCTCTGCCGCTAAAAGTGCCTAAGCGCGATCCAGTTCCGTCAACAGCTCAACGTGAAACCACCATAGTCAACGCGGCAGCGTCAGCCATACTGCCGCAGTTGCGCTATACGGAATGGCGGTGAGCTTAAGCGTTCACTAACAAGAACCGCTTAAGTCACCTGGCAGGCCATCCATGGTGATGCTTAATTGCATCATTGAAGTAATACGCAAAAGCGCTGGCGAAGTACGACACGCTGTTCTTGGTTTTTTTAGCTTTTTTGTTTTTGTGCGTCGTTTTTTCTGGTTTTTAGTGCTTATTAAGATTGCCGGTAACGAACGATACGAACTTGGATAGAGCTGTCGATAGTGTTGAAAGTCTCGCACATAAGGCCTAAAGCCCAATCCACCTTGCCGCCGCCGGAACCGCTACCGATAATGGGAAAGGCCAGCGTTTGTACTTGATGTTGCTCGGCTAAGCTCACGGCATTGCGCACCGACTCGCTAATGGAATACGCGCTGGAGCGCCATAGTAAGTTGATCCCCGCTACGTGAATAATGCCGCGATAAGGCAGCTTGCCCGCAGGGGTGTAGCGCGCCGAACCCAAGGGCATGGGGCCTAGTTTTGATAAAGCCTTGAATAGTTGTGTGCTCGGGGCTGTGTGCCCGCTGCTTTCTTAATGGCTCCAGACACTCCCTGGGGCAGTAACAACCACCAGGGAATGATGTTGCGGTTCCAAGCGTTAACGATCACCTCTACATTTTGATGGAGAAGATCGCCTTCAACAATTTGATAGTCCACAATCAAATTCCCTCTGTATTCAGCTCTAGCTGGCACCGATAGCCTAACAGTAACTGAAATCGGTAAGAAAACCGTTCCAGAATGCCCGGCTAAAGCCTGAAATATGCGACAATGTGCGGCTGTACTGCCGCTTTGTTGTATGGCGGTTTGCGGCGGTTCTTCAATTCTATTCGTGCCTTAGTACTGTTGGCCCTAGTTTTTTTACTAGCGCAGCTACGGTGCTAATGGCGGGTCTTGCGAAGAGATCCATCGAGCTGAAATTCTTGTGTTTGGAGCAATTTGATGATGCGCAGTCATTACTGTGGCCGTGTTGATGAAACACTGGCGGGTCAATCGGTCACTTTATGCGGTTGGGTTCAACGCCGGCGCGATTTAGGCGGCCTGATCTTTATCGGCTTACGCGATCACGAAGGTGTGATTCAAGTGGTGGTAGAACCCGATAATGCGGCAGCATTTGAGGTGGCCTCTGAATTGCGCAATGAGTTTTGCATTCAAATTCAAGGTGAAGTTCGTCTGCGCCCTGAAGATCAATGGAACGAGCAAATGCGTACCGGTCGGGTAGAAGTGCTGGCGCAAGCGGTAACAATCTTCAATAGCGCTGCACCCCTGCCTTTGCTGATGTCGGACGACGATGGCGAAGAAGTGCGTTTACGCTACCGCTATTTGGATCTGCGTCGTGATCGTATGCAGCACAATCTGCGCCTGCGTTCACGCTTTACGCGCAGCCTGCGTCGTTACCTGGACGATCATGAATTCATGGACATCGAAACCCCGGTACTCACCCGCGCAACCCCTGAAGGCGCGCGTGATTACTTGGTGCCCAGCCGCGTTCACGATGGCCAGTTCTACGCTTTGCCGCAGTCACCCCAGCTGTTCAAACAGCTACTGATGATGGCGGGCATGGATCGTTACTACCAAATTGCTCGCTGTTTCCGTGACGAAGATTTACGCGCCGATCGCCAGCCTGAATTCACCCAGCTGGATATGGAAATGGCCTTCATCAATGAAGACGATATCCAAAGTACGGCTGAGGGCTTGATTCGACACACATTTAAAGAGGTGTTGGATGTAGAGCTGCCCGAATTCCCACGTATGAGCTATGCCGAGGCCATGGAACGCTATGGTTCCGATAAACCGGATCTGCGGATTGCTTTAGAACTGCAAACGGTGGATGCCTGGGCTGTGGGTCTGGATTTCAAAGTATTCTCTGGTCCGGCTGAAGATGCCGATGGCCGCGTAGCGGTGATTCGTGTACCCGATGCGGCTAGCATGTCGCGCAAAGAAATCGACGAAGTGGGTGCCTACGCCGCACGTTACGGTGCCAAGGGCTTGGCTTGGATGAAAGTCAACCAAGCAAGCGCTGG
>JAKSCJ010000038.1 GCA_022360675.1 Lysobacterales bacterium | reverse complement strand
GTCTGCGATGGCGACTTAAACCGCGAACAATACCAAGCGCTACAAGCCTTAGTGAGCTTAGGCAAACCCATGGTGATCGCGCTGAATAAAAGCGATTGGTATCGGCCCGAAGAGCTCGCCCAACTACAAACGCGCTTACAAGAATATTTGCCCGACGATGCGTTGTGGAGTTTAGTGCCGGTGCAAGCAGCCAGCAGCGAGTTGGTTACCGTGATCGACGCTCAAGGCGAAGCACAAGAGCAACGCCGCCGCGTTCCAGCTCGTATTGATGCCCTGCGCGAACAGCTCTACACCTTGTTGGTCAGCGATCCGCAAGATATTTTGCAACGTTTACAACACAGTGCCCTGCACTTAGCTCAAGAGCAATTAAGCTTAAGCCAAGCGCAACACCGCAGCGAACGCGCGCAACAACTAATTCAACATTACTCTCGACGCGCCATGATCGGTGCCTTAGCGGCCGTTGCTCCGGGGACCGATCTCGTCATTCAAGGTGCATTGGGAACCGCCTTAGTACGCGCACTCTGTCAGCTTTATGAAGTGCCGGTGCGCGAGGTGGATATCGACCAATTCTTACAGCAATCGGGCCAAGGTTTACGGCGTAATACCTCCATCACCTTAGCCGTTGCGGGCAATGCCTTAAAGGCCTTTCCTGGCCTGGGCACCATTGCCGGTGGTCTGGTCCATGCCTTGGCTTATGGCATGATTTTCCACAGCCTGGGGCAAGCACTGGCACAATCGCTACAACAAGCCAGTGCCACACAACAACGCTGGCAGCCCGCCCAGGGCGCCGCAGTTTTCGAGGAACAACTCATTGGCCATTTGGAAACCCCTGCAAAAGCTCTGGTCCGCACGGCCGTGGAACAGTTCCAGCAACAACAGCGCCGCTAATACGCCAGATTCAGCCTCAACCCAGCAGCAGCCAAGCGCTGGTGGCGATGCCAGCATAGATACCACGCCCAATGGCGACGCCCATCTCGAACAAGCAGCGGCCAGTCTCAAGCAATTACTGGACGACCCCAGAATTCCGGCTGCGGTACGCACCAGTCTGGCGGCTGACTATGAGCAGCTGGAAGCCATGTGCCAAAAGCTGCAACAAGGGCATCTGCATATCGCCGCCTTTGGCAAAGTCAGTGCGGGTAAATCCTCATTATTAAATGCGCTGTTGGGACGCCATGAATTCCAGGTCAGCGCCTTACATGGCGAAACCAAGCACAGCAAGATCAGCCAATGGCAGCATCAAGAGGCAGAAATGGCTGGGGTGCATTTAATCGACACCCCCGGCATTAATGAAGTTGATGGCGAACAGCGCGAACAAATGGCTCACTCCGTGGCCCAGCGTAGCGATTTAATTTTGCTGGTGACCGACGGCGACTTCACCGAGGCCGAGCAACAAGCATTACAGCAGCTCAGCCAAGAGCAACGCCCAATCATCATCGTTTTAAATAAATGCGATCGCTACAGCGAGCAAGAGCGCTTAAGCCTTATCGCCGCCTTGCAAGCCAAAAGCCATGGCCTGGTGAAACCTGAAAACATTGTTTTAGCCGCCGCCGACCCACGTCCAGAAGTGCTTATTCGTATCGACGAACAAGGCCAGGAGCAACGCCTAAAGCGCGACCGAGCACCGCAGCTTGACGAGCTCAATAGCCGTATCTGGAGCATTCTCCAGCAAGAAGGCAAAACCTTAGCGGCGCTAAATGCCAGTTTGTTCGCCGGTCGTATGAGCGATGAAATCGCCCAGCAAATGGCTCAAACCCGGCGTCAACTGGCAGAAAAAGTAACCCGCACCTATTGTTTGGCTAAAGGTTTAGCGGTGGCGGTCAACCCGATTCCTGTAGCCGATCTACTGGCAGCGGCTAGTTTAGATTTTTTATTAGTACGCCAACTCAGTGCCGTGTATGGCTTACCCATGACCCGGCGCGAACCCTACGAGTTATTGCTCACCATCACCGCACAATTAGTCGCTTTGATGGGCGCGGTATGGGGCATTAATTTGGTGTCTGCGGCATTAAAAGGTGTGTCGGCCGGTTTATCCACCGCCCTTACCGCTGGCGCGCAAGGTGCATTAGCCTGGTACGCCACCTATTTGGTAGGGCGCGCCACCGAGGCATACTTAATTGCTGGCAAATCCTGGGGCGATGGCGGACCCAAGCAGGTGGTACAAGATATTGTTAATAATCTCGATCGCCAATCAATATTGGCCGAAGCGCGGGAAGAAATTTTACAACGCTTAAAGCTGCATCAAGGGCGCGGCGAATAAACACTGCCATGAACATCGTTTCACATCAATATCAGGCCTCATCGCTTGCGCGGCAAAAGATCAGTTCAACACAACAGGTACATTGTTGGTTTTATCCACTCGATCAAGCGCAATTTTGGCCCGATCTTGCCAGCCGCAATACATTGAGTGTGCATGAGCGCAACAAGTCTGAATCGTTTTATCGAGAAGACTTAAAAACACATTACCGCCAAGCGCATCTAGGCAAAAGATATATTTTATCGCGCTACCTACAACATGCCGCCCACGAATTGCAGTTTATTGATCAACAATACGGCAAGCCTGAGTTATCCAAAAACACTAATATAGACAATTACCATTTCAACCTAAGCCATAGCCATGGCTGGGCTTGTTTAGCCATTGCTAACACGGCGGTTGGTGTTGATGTCGAATACATCAACCCTGCAAGCCAGTGGCAAGAGCTATGCCGCATGGTGTGCCACAGTAGCGATCAAATCCATGATGCCGAAGCCTTTTATCAAACCTGGAGCGGTAAAGAAGCAGCCAGTAAATGGGACGGGCGTGGCCTCGGTATTGAGTTTACGCAACTCTCATTAACACCTTTAACCAGAAGTCATCCAAACGCTTATAAAGCATTGCACGATAAAGAAAAAGACTTTCAATGCTGGGTTTATTCTATCGTTAACCATTACGGCTTAGCCGCTGCGCTAGCCAGTGCCGAGCGCCTGCTACAAATTGATTGTTTTTATCCGGTGCTTGCTGATTCCTCATCACATCATGCACAATCTAAAACGAACCCCGTGAACTCGTAAGGAAACCAGCATTGGCTTAACGCTGCCGTATGATCTGGCTGAGCGCAACATTATTATCAATATTCAATATCGACGTTACGCAACATAAGCAATAAGCCCACGGGAAGAGCGACATCCATTCACCGAAATCACAGAGGAACACGCGGTGTTTGATAACCCGGATACGATTTTTTTAGTGGTGGTCAACCACGAAGAGCAATATTCGATATGGCCTATTGATCGTGAAATTCCATTAGGCTGGAACCCTGTCGGCAAGGAAGGAAACAAGCAGGAGTGCCTCGATTACATCGAAGAGGTATGGACCGATATGCGCCCTTTAAGCCTGCGCAAGAAAATGGATGAACTTAAAAAACAGTTTCAACATTAGCCACTCGCCAAACTAGCGGCACAGCAACGCGGTATTGCTACCGCAGCAAGCGATGCCACAGCCTGTCATGTGGCATCCTTTAAGCCATCATGAAGATAAATCGATACCAGCTACACAGGCGTTAGCATGATCAAGGATGCGAACCAACTCTCTGCCCACCAGCGTATCTTATCTTGTGATTTATTAATCGTTGGTGGTGGGGTGGCTGGTTTAACACTGTGCCAAGAGCTCAAACACAGTTCTCTGAAGATCATTCTCTTAGAAAGTGGTGGTCTCGATCACAGCCCACAACACGAACTGCTCAATCGCGGCCAGACCACCATGTACGATGCCTGGCAGCAGCAGCGTCACGAGCCTGAGTTTATGCAAAACTCACGCTGTCGCCGCTTAGGTGGTAGCGGTCATCTTTGGGGCGGCAAATGCGCCAGCCTCGATCCCATCGACTTCACCACCCGACGTTGGTTCGCCCATAGCGGTTGGCCCATCGATTACGCAGAGCTTAAACCATACCTCGATCGTGCTTGCGAGCGGTTTCAAATTCCACACTTTCAAACCAAACAAGCAATCCATGCCAACCCTGATCGGCCGCTCATGGCGCTTAATCAAGAGCGCGTCATCACGACCGGCTTACGTCGTTACACCGCCATTGCCGGCCGAGCCAACGCCCAGCGTTACCAACAATTCATTAACGACAGCTGCCAGCAAGCCAATGTCACGTGCTATCTCCATGCCACAGCAACGCAGCTTATTTATGATCAAAGTGCTCACGGGGTTTCTGCGGTTTGCTGCCAAAACAGTCATGGCAAAAATTTCACCGTCAGCGCGCCGCGCGTGGTGCTCGCCGCAGGTGGCTTAGAAAACACGCGCTTATTGATGTATAGCAATCGCTGCCAACAACAAGACGTAGGCAGCCAGCATCAACAGTTGGGGCGTTACTTCATGGGCCATGTAATCCATCGCCACCCCAACCAACAACAACAAGCCTTTCGTTTACAGCCCAACGACCACACGGCGCCACACTGGCGTTTGTATCGCGACAAAGACCCACAACAGTTACAGGGAATCTTTCAGCTCAGTCAAAAAGCACAACGGCGCGATCGCTTACCTAATACCAGCCTCACGCTAAACGCCGCCGATAGCAACGCCAACAGTTACAGCGCTTATCTAATGCAAGAACAACATCCCAATGTTGAGAGCCGCTTAGAGTTATCCGGCCATAACAAGCAACAAGATGCATTAGCCGTACCGCAGCTGGAATTGAGTTGGTATTTCAGTCTTGACGATACCCAGGCGCTCTGCCGTGCTTTCGAACGTTTTAAGGATGAATTTGAAAAGCATGAAATGGCTAAACTAAGCGGGTGTATTGAAGTTAAGCAGGTGCTAAATCAACTAGACTGCGCACGTCATCATATGGGCACAACGCGCATGCATCGAGATCCACAACAAGGCGTGGTGAACGAACACTGCCGTGTGCATGGCTGCGATAACCTATATATCAGCGGTGCTTCTGTCTTTCCCACCGGCGGCATCGCCAATCCAACCTTGGCCATCACCGCACTGGCCATGCGCCTGGCAGCGCACTTGTATCCGGCGCTATAGGGTTTAACGCGCTAACACCTAAGCAAGCATTAAGTAGCACCAACAAATAAAGATAAAACTAATATAGAATTTATCAACTAAAGCGTTTGTCAAGTTAAGGGTTAATAAAGCCCCTGAAATTGCAACAATACTAGGGTAATAGCTGCCCTATAGGCAGTTTTTATCATTCCTATATACGAATTTTAGTGAACATTTGTGTCTGATATTTAAGAAAAAAATGTAAACGCATTGTTTATTTTTGAACATCCCGTAGCACCGATAAAACAATTAGCTATATGGTACTTTGTCCCAATGCGAATTCATCAACAACGGTATAACGGCTGTTACTTTTATAATGTGTTTATTCACAATTGTTGGTTTCATTCATTCGCCGGTTTCAGCAAATCAAAAAAAATAACGCTAAGCTACCGATAATCATCGCAATAATAAAAAACACACTATTTAATTTTATGTTCGCATAAACAATAGACATTAATGCAGCATCCATTTTTGATATATCTAATACCCGTATCTTTGTTCATCTTTCATTCACATTCATGTTTTTATTAACCGATGAACACCACTTATTCTCATTTCCTGCTTTGTACACAGCTCCGTCTCTTGTTATCTTAAATTTGCGAGGGAAACCTCCGTTCAAAAAAATAATAATCATGACCGCAAGTAAACAGCGTGTGCATTTGGGGCTCAAAATGATAAACGTTATATCCCTGGTTTAAAGCCAGTATTGCATTGGTACTAAGTACCAATAACCAGCATTAAACCTTAACGTTTAGCATCCAAAAAATGTCACACGAAAGCTGTAAGCATATGCCTCAATCAACACACCATCATTAACGTGACGGCATTGAGGCACTAGAACCAAATAAGGAGGCTTTCATGTTTGGTCTGTTCAGAAAAAAGCCTAAGGAAACTAGCAACCAATACGCTTATGCACCGGGCACCAAAATCGCTTTTGATCCCGAGCTGGTTGATGGTTTAAAGGACGATCATCAAAAACTGCTGGAGTTGTACACCAAGGTTTGTGCTTTCTACGACAAGCAAGACTTAGATAACCTCCGCACCAATTTATTAAGCTTTAAAGTGGAGCTCACCAGTCATCTACTGCGCGAGAACACTAAGCTTTATGTGTATCTGAAATCGAAATTTGATTCAGATCCTAACAACCGCGAACTCGTTACTGATATGCAGCGCGAAATGGGTAAGATTGGTCACGACGTGTTCCAGTTCCTGCGCGATGCCAGCCAACCGGATATGGTTTTCGATTCGCAATTCAAAGCTCAGCTCGATCAGAGCGGGGCCATTTTAGTCACCCGTATTAAAGCTGAGGAAGATATGCTTTACGAACTCTATACGCCCATCGAAAATATTTAAATTTCGAATACAGCGTATAAGTGCAATGCGTCCATCTTGGTGCGGTAATCCGCGCCCGGGAACAAATAGGACGCCATGAACAGACCGGGATGTCACAACAGCTTAGGGTATCAATTCTGATCTATGCATTAGAGTTGATACCCTTTCTTTTTGAAAAATCACCAACCTGTTAGTGATTTTAATATTCTGCTTTTCATACTCATAGGCATCACGTCATACTGCTCTAATGCATTCAGAAAGCTACTTATGCGAAAGCAAACTAAGTGCTTCATTTAACTGCAAACTAGCGCAAGCACAATAGCCCCTGCTTTTTAAGAAAGCTTGGGATGGTTGCTATGAGCACGCAGGAAATTGCTACCCCTTCTTCTGATGGAATCGGCAATCGTGGTCGATTCCATTGGCTACCCAGCCATATACAAATGGTGAAAGGTCTAGTAAGCGCCACCATGGTGCTGCTTTACCTTTGGATCGGTATGGGTTTAATCAGCATTGCAAGGATACTCATCACCGCGCCTGTTACCCAATGGACTCAAGGTGCCGAAGCGATGATTGTTGAGGTGGTCACGATCTTGGCTATCTTAGAGTTGATTCGCACCTTGCAGTCGTATCTATCGTTAGGACGTGTGCGTGTTACCTTCATTTTGGACGCCGCGCTGGTGGTTCTGATTGGTGAATTGATTGGCTTATCGTTTTTGCATTACAGCCCGGAAAAGATCATCTTACATTTGGTGGTGATTATCGCTTTAGGTGGGCTACGTTTACTCACCGTGCGTCATTCACCCATCCGAGAACGGGTTCTTCCCGGAGAATAATCCATGAAGCCAATCACTATTATTGGCGACTCAATTCCGTTAAACCCTCATCATTCAGAGTCAGTACTCTGTCGGCACAATGAAAATACTGATCGTCATGGGTCACCGCTATGACAGTTTTCCCTGATGCTCGCCATTGGGGAATCAGGGTTTCGTAAAAATAGCGTCGAAACATAGGGTCTTGCTCTGCTGCCCATTCATCCAGTAACAGTAAATCTCGATCTTCAGCCAGTGCAGCAATCAACGCTAAACGTTTACGTTGCCCTTGGGACCATTGATGCACATCCACATGCTG
>JAKSCJ010000433.1 GCA_022360675.1 Lysobacterales bacterium | reverse complement strand
TATTCGTATCGTTTATCGGTGGTGCATTTCTGGGCTTTGATCGCCATTTACATGTGGGCCGGTCCTCACCATTTGCACTACACCGCAGCGCCTGACTGGGTTCAGTCATTAGGTATGGTGTTCTCCCTGATTCTGTTGGCACCCTCTTGGGGTGGCATGATCAACGGCATCATGACCTTATCGGGTGCTTGGCATAAGCTGCGTACCGATCCTATCTTGCGCTTCATGATTGTGTCTTTGTCTTTCTATGGCATGTCGACCTTTGAAGGTCCGATGATGTCTATCAAGACCGTTAACGCGCTTTCTCACTACACCGACTGGACCATTGGCCATGTGCACTCCGGTGCTTTGGGCTGGGTGGCGTTTATCTCCATCGGTATGGTGTACAGCCTGTTCCCACGTTTTTATGGCTTAAAGAATGTGTACAGCACCCGCTTAGTGGAATGGCACTTCTGGGTCTCTACCTTGGGTGTGGTGTTGTATATCGCCGCCATGTGGATTGCTGGTGTGATGCAAGGCTTGATGTGGCGCGCGGTTAATGCCGACGGCACGCTGACCTACAGCTTTGTTGAGTCGCTCAAGCAAACCTATCCCTTCTACTACGTGCGTTTGCTGGGTGGTTTGATGTTCCTGATCGGTATGTTCTTCATGGCGTATAACCTGTGGAAGACCAGCCAGATGGCCGAGCGCCCCGTTGAACAACCCGTTCTGCAGGCAGCTTAAGGAGGCGTTCCCATGAAATCCCATGAGTTTATTGAAAAGAATGTGGGCTGGATGGCCTTCTGGGTCCTGATTGTGATCAGCATCGGTGGCTTGGTAGAAATCGTGCCCATGATGTATCAAAGCCAAATCGTTGAGCCAGCGCCGGGCATTGAGCCTTACTCGCCCATCCGTTTGGCTGGCCGTGACATCTACGTGCGCGAAGGCTGCTACGTGTGTCACTCACAAATGGTGCGACCCTTCCGCAGCGAAACCGAGCGTTATGGTCCGTACTCGGTGGCCGGTGAGTTTGTTTACGATCGCCCGTTCCAATGGGGCTCGAAACGAACAGGTCCTGACCTGGCTCGTGTGGGTGGTCGTTACAGCGACGATTGGCATGTTACCCACTTAAAGAACCCGCGCTCTGTGGTGCCTGAGTCGAACATGCCGGGTTATCCCTGGTTAGCTGAAACCAATTTAGATCCCGCCGAGATTGCCGATCACATGCGTGCTCTGCAAACCCTGGGCGACCCCTACACCGAAGAGCAAATTGCACAAGCTGCCGACTTAGAAGGCACCACCGAGCTGCAAGCATTGGTGGCCTATTTGCAGGGTTTGGGCATTAACGCCAAAGGAGGTTGAGCATCGTGTTAGACCTAATTCGTGGTGGTGTGATCATCTTTTTATTGATCAGCTTTTTTGGCATGGGCATTTGGTTGTGGTTTTACGCCGACCGTAAGCAGTTAGACCAACTGGCAAACATGCCTCTAGAAGATAACGATAATTTGGCCAGTCCCGAGGAGGCGGTTCATGAGTAGCTCCTGGAGTTTGTACGTCATCATTCTGACGGTGGTCTCCATCATCGCAACGGCTTTGCTGTTGCGCATGACATCGAGAATCTCCTCCGATGAGTTGAAAAAACAAGACACCGGCCATGTGTGGGATGGTGATCTGCGCGAGCTGAATAATCCCCTGCCGCGCTGGTGGTTAATTTCTTTCTACCTGACCATCATCTTCGCGGTGTTGTATCTGATTTTGTACCCCGGTTTGGGTAACTTTGCCGGCGTTCTGGGTTGGACCAGCAGCGGCCAGTACGATGCGCAAATTGAGCAAGCTGAAGAAAAATATCAGCCTATTTTTGCCGCTTTTGCGCAACGTACGATTCCTGAACTGGCGCAAGATGGCGCGGCCTTATCGGCGGGCTATAATCTGTTCGTCAATGAATGTGCGCAGTGTCACGGCTCCGATGCCGGTGGCGCTCGCAGCTTCCCCAACTTGGCTGATAAGGCTTGGTTGTGGGGCGGCGCTCCCGAGCAGATCGTGACTACCATCACCCACGGTCGCCAGGGTGTGATGCCGCCTTGGGGAGCTGCCCTCGGCGAAGACGGCGTTAAAGAAACCACCCAATACGTTTTGCAGCTGGGTGGATTCGATCACGACGCCAGTTTGGCCAGTGCCGGTGCTACACGCTTCCAAATGTTCTGTGCCGCATGTCATGGCGCAGAGGGTAAGGGGAATCCTGTACTGGGCGCGCCTGATTTGACGGATCAAGATTGGTTACATGGCAGTGATGCGGCAAGTATTGCCGAAACCATTAAAAACGGCCGACAAAACCGCATGCCAGCTTTCCAAGAACGTCTGGGTGATGAACGAATCCATGTGGTGGCCGCCTATGTCTATTCCCTCTCAGCACAACAATAATGATGCCATCGTCCCACCGCCGCGCCCTTTGGTGCAGCGGTTGGGGGCGATCTTGTGGCCCGCGTTTTTGCTCGCGGGCCTGGGCAGCATGATCCTCTTTGGTCTTTACGACCCCGTAACGCTAGCCGAGCTGTTGGACCCACCCTTGGTGATTTCTCGCCATGCCGGGTACGCGCTGGGCTTTTTCTGTTTGTGGGCGATGACGACAGCCAGCAGTTATTTAACCTGGGTGTTGTTGCGTCCTTCGGCACGTTTTAAAGCGCCGAAATAAGGCTCCTCAATAAAATTCATTATCAAAAGGGCCAAGATGAAAGGGATTCTTCATGGTTTGCCGCAAATAGCTGGAGTGCGACCCCCAGCATCGGCTGCGATCAGCGCTTTTTGTGATCGCTAATCCGTTGCTGCTCATCGCAGGTTGAGTACAGCCCAAAGCCGGACTCACCACGCTTACTTACCGTTACTTCGGACACTGGACGAACATGAGCAAAACCGCTGAAACCACTTCTCTGTATCAGCGCCAAGAGAAGATCTATCCGCGTGAAATCAGCGGGCGTTTTAATCGCCTGCGTGTTATTGCCGCCTGGATCTTGCTGGGTCTGTTTTATGTGGTGGCTTGGATTCAGATCGACGGCCAGCAAATTGTGCTGTTTGATTTACCGGCACGTAAGTTTTACGTGTTTGGCTTAACCTTCTGGCCGCAGGATTTCCTGTTCCTCGCCATTTTGCTCATCATCGCGGCCTTTTGTTTGTTTTTCTTCACGGCGCTGGCCGGACGTTTGTGGTGTGGTTATGCCTGCCCGCAAACGGTGTGGACTGAGGTCTTTGTTGCTTTAGAGCGTTTTGCCGAAGGCAATCGCATGCAACGCATGAAGCTAGACAAAGCGCCCATGTCGGGGCAGAAGTTTCGGCGTAAGTTCACCAAACAGTTTTTGTGGGTCACCTTCAGCTTATGGACCGGCTTTACCTTTGTGGGTTATTTCACGCCCATTCGTGAATTAGCTGTAGCCATTGCTCAGTTTGAAACCGGGCCTTGGGAAACCTTCTGGGTGCTGTTCTATGGTTTAGCTACTTATGGTAATGCGGGTTATTTACGCGAGCAGGTATGTAAGTACATGTGTCCGTATGCGCGTTTCCAAAGCGCCATGTTCGACGCCGATACGCTGGTGATTTCGTATGACCCAGAACGTGGTGAAAAACGTGGTAAACGCGCCCGTAAAGCCAATCTTGAAGACTTAGGTTTAGGCGACTGTATCGATTGTTCTTGGTGTGTACAGGTATGTCCTACCGGTATCGATATCCGCGACGGCTTACAGTACGACTGCATTGCTTGCGGTGCTTGTATCGATGCTTGTGATCAAATCATGGATAAGATGAATTATCCCCGTGGTTTGATTAAATACACCACGCAACATGCCATCGAGAAAAAGCCCAGCCGTATATTACGGCCGCGCATTTTTATTTACTTAGGTCTATTAACCGTCTTGTGCATTGGTTTTGCTTTAGGTGTTGGTGGTCGTGATCCTTTAATTACCGATGTAATCCGCGATCGTAATGCGTTGTATCGGGTGAATAACGAGCGTGTTGAAAACACCTACACCTTAAGTTTAATCAACAAAACCGACGATACTCAGCGCTATGTTATTAGTGTGCAAGAACCCGGTTACGAGGTGCGCACCTGGCCTAAGATCGAAGTGCCCGGTGGCGCTGTACAGCGGGTTCCTGTGACGATTAGCCGCGCTGTAGATGAAGTCTCAGGGGCGTACAATATTCACTTCATTATTGACTCTGCCGATGCTGAAGCGAATAGCGAACCCTTGAGTGTAGAACCCAGCCGCTTCTTTGCACCGGAGTAAACCGCCATGGGTGTAAGTACGATGAATAAGCTCAGCGAAACCGGCACCAAAGCCGACCCTGAACACAACAGCAAACGTTTGTGGATGTGGTTGGCGATTCCGCCGGTGGCGGCCATGATTGGCGCAGCCATTACCATTTATTACGCCCTGGCCTATCCCGACCCGGTGATTAATGCATCGGTGCAAAAACTGGGCAAGGTGATGGTGAGCGATGCCAGCGCCAGCTTAGAAGCCCAACGCTTAAACCTGAGCGCGCAATTGGAACGCAATAGCGAAGGCCAAGTACTGTTGCGCTTAAGCGGCAACGACCAACCCAAAGAGCTGCATTTGTTATGGGTGCATCCCACCCGTGACGATTTAGATCGTGGTGCCATGTTATTGCCCGACACCAACGAACGCGGTTTATATGCGGGTGTATTACCCGAACCGCCCAGCGATCGCGGCACGTGGATTTTGCACAATAGCGAACGCAGCTGGCGCTTAGAAAACGCAGCGGCGCTAAGCAGCCAAGATGCCTCCACGGGTCATTTTGAGTTAACTCCGGTGGTGCGGTGAACGGCCAGTGTTATCACTGTCATGAACCTTTGCCAGAGCCGCCCTTAAAGGCGGAGCTGCAAGGGGAATCGCGGGATTTTTGTTGCCAAGGATGCATTGCAGTGGCTCAGCTCGTGGCCGACTGCGGATTAGATCAATACTATCGCCTGCGCTTAGAACCCGCACCACGGCCGGGCGATGCACAAAACTGGCACGCTTATGATCGCGACAGCCTGATTCAACGGGTGTCGCGCCGTGTGGACATCGATGGTCTCAAAGTCGGGGACGTTAAAGCCGGGAGCTTTAAAGATGAAGCAGCCGGGTCCGAGCGGCGTGAGATTTTGCTGCATTTCGAAGGCGTGCGCTGTGCCGCGTGCTCTTGGTTGCTGCAACAGCTGGCCAGTCAAACCGATGGTATCGACGTGCTTGAAGTCAACCCAGCCACTGCCCGTGGGCGTGTGGTGTGGGATCAAAGCTCGCTGCCGTTAAGTCAACTATTAGCCACCATCGCCGCCTGGGGTTATCACCCCACACCTGAATATGGTCGTGAAGTGGCTGCCGCACGTACGCGCGAATCGCGCCAGGCTTTAACTCGCTTGGCGGTGGCCGGTATCGGCATGATGCAGGTAATGATGTACGCCGTGGGTCTGTACTTGGGCGAATACCAAGGTATGGACGCTGGCATGCGCGATGGCTTGCGCTGGTTCAGCCTGATTCTCAGTATTCCGGTGTTGTGGTATGCCGGTTGGCCTATTTTGCGCAATGCCTGGCAGGGTTTGCGTGCCCGCCAAGCGGTCATGGATCAACCCGTAGCTTTGGCCTTGTTATTGGCCTGGACCATGAGTGTGGTGAACACCTTGGGGCCGGCATTCAGTAGCACTCGCCTGGGCCATGTGGGCGATGTGTATTTCGAAGCCGTCACCATGTTTGTGTTCTTTTTAACGCTGGCGCGCTTTGTGGAAATGCGCTCGCGGCATCGTTCGGCCGCCACCGCCGAGCGTTTAGCGGGTGTGGGTTTGGTGTTGGCTAAGCGTCTTGACGATCAAGACGAGGTGGAAGAAGTCAGCGCCGACGAATTAAACCTGGGCGATCGCGTGTTATTGAGCGCTGGCGATACCGTAGCTGCCGACGGCGTGCTCACCGCTGGCGATATCACCATCGACGAAAGCCTGCTCACTGGCGAATCCCTGCCCTTACAACGTCAATCCGGTGCCAGTTTACTGGCGGGTAGTAAAGTTATTTCGGGCGCGGCTAAGTTGCGCATCGAAGCCAGCGGTGCTGAGTCTAGCCTGGGGCATTTACAGCAAATGCTGGCCCAGGCCGAATCCCAACGACCCCAATGGTCGGCCACAGCCGATCGCGTGGCGGGCTATTTTATCGTGGCGGTGTTGTTGTTGGCCGCTTTGGTGGGGTTGTACTGGTATCAAATGGCTCCCGAGCGCGCCTTTGCTATCGTGCTGTCTGTGTTGGTTATTACCTGCCCTTGCGCTTTGTCTTTAGCGGCTCCAGCGGCACTGGCGGCAGCCACCGGTCAGCTGGCCCGGCGCGGTATTTTTATCGGTGGTGCCGAAGCCTTAGGACGGCTCGCTCGCATTCAACATTTGTTGCTGGATAAAACCGGCACACTAACTTACGGCCGTTTTCAACGGCATCAAACCCAGTGTTTGGGTGCTTTATCCGAGGCTCGCTGCCTGCAACTCACCCGTGGTTTACTGCAAGCTTCACGCCACCCAGTGGCGCAAGCTTTTCACGATGTGGCTTTGCAGCAAAATCAAAGCATGGCGAACTGGCAAGAGCATCCGGGCGATGGCATCAGTGCCAGTATCGATGGTCACAACTATCGCTTGGGTCGGCCCAGCTTTGCCGCCGCCGCTGCCGCCTGGCCTGAAGCCTTGGGCAGCGAGTCGCTATTGGCGCTGGCCGACGAGCAAGGTCCGTTAGCGCTGTTTCATTTGAGCGATCAACTACGCCCCGGTGCACAAGCATCAATGAGTGAACTGGAGCGCTTGGGTTTGGATCTAGCGGTGATCAGTGGCGATCGCCAAAGTGCGGTGGAGCAAACAGCCAAGCAGTTGGGCTTGAGCACATTCACTGGCGAAATGCGTCCGCAAGATAAAATGCATTACGCCCAACGCTTGCAAGATCAACAGCAAGCGGTGGCCATGGTGGGCGATGGCGTGAACGACGCACCGGTGTTGGCTGCGGCGGATGTTTCCATTGCTCTGGCCCACGGTGCGGCAATTCCCAAAACACGCGCCGATGTGGTGCTGACGGGTAACGATTTACAACAACTCAGCGATCTCATTAAGAGCGCGCGTCAAACCGAGTCGGTGATTCGTCAAAACTTGATTTGGGCCCTGAGCTACAACCTGTGCGCTGTGCCTGCCGCCGCCATGGGTTTGATTGTGCCTTGGGTGGCAGCTTTAGGGATGTCGCTCAGCTCTCTGGTGGTGGTGCTCAATGCGATCCGCGCAGGGCGTGCGGCAAAAGCCACAGCAGTAAACTCAGCCAAGCTGAACCTACAAACCTTCAATAAGGAAACCCACCCATGAGTATGTTGGCCATTTTAATTCCCCTAGGTTTGGTGTTGGTGGTGATTGCGGTGATGATTCTGCTGTGGGCCGTGCGTGATGGTCAATTTGAAGATTTAGAAAGCCCGGCCTGGCAAATTGTCTTGGATGACGATGCCAGCCCTGAAGCGCAAAAAACAACAAAGCCCCCTTCCTGACCTTAAGGCTTGCGAGTCAGTTAAACAGATAAAAACGGGCAGCGCCTGGCGGACGCTGCCCGTTTTGTTATGGGCTCTCGCCAAACTTATCTGAAATCACCTTGGCTTCTGGCAACCCGTGCCAAAGGG
>JAKSCJ010000020.1 GCA_022360675.1 Lysobacterales bacterium | reverse complement strand
TTCCAAGTGACCGATTTTGGTGACAGCAGCCGTATGGTGCTGACCGATATCATGCCCGATGGTGTGGTGTTTGACGCTCACGCCAACTTAATTGTGGGTGGTGTGCCCATGGCCATTGCACCCGTGGTGACCCCCATCGCAGCGGGCCAGACCCAAGTGGTTTATGACATTGGCGCGGTAGCGGGTGTGATCCCGGCGAGCACGGCTATTGCCCTGAGTTACACGGGTATCGTGCAGCAGTTATTCAGCGATACCGGCGAACCGGTGTTAGCCAGCGATTCACTCACCAATAATGTGGTGGTGGATTACGACCTGGTACAAGGCGCTTTGGCCTGTGCCGATGTCAGCGCGGCCACGGTGGGTATTATTCCTATTCAGATCATGAAATCGGTGACGAATCCCCAGCCGTTTTATGATCCGGGTGAAGTGGTCACCTTCCGCTTAGAAATGAGTGTGCCCTCGGGCGATACCAGCGCCATTAACTTTATCGATACCTTCCCGTTGCCCGTATTTGAGGTCAGCACTATCGATTTGGTGTTTGGTAACGATATTCGTCTGGCACCCACCGATACTATCGGGTTGACGCCCATCAGCATTTCGGTGGACCCAGCCCTGAATACGCTGAACATCGTTTGGCCCGATCTCAACACCACAACCCCTGAAGTGATTGCGGTGGATGTGGATGCCACGGTGGTGAATAACCCCTTTGCCGATGGTTTATTCCTGACCAATATCTTCGAAGCCACCACCGAAAACACTGCGGGTATCCAGGCCTTAAGCAATACCCCGGTACAGTTATTGATTGGTGCGCCTGACCTGACGATTACCAAAGGTATTTCAGCACTAACTAACTCAAGTGGTGTGATCGCACCGCCTCCCGCTCTCTTGCCTGTAGATGGCGATGCCACTGGGCTGGATGCTGGTGATCAGGTGGAATACACCGCGACCATCGAAAACCTGGGTCGTTCGCCAGCTTTTGATGTTGTGATTACCGATACCACGCCAGTGGGCTTAACGGCTTGTGTTCTAATCAGCGTTGAAAACGGTCTGGGTGCACCTTTGGCCACCGCAGGCGATTTATTTGGTGCCGGCCTATTATTGACCAACCCACTGCAAGGCAACGACGGTACACCTGGCGCACCATTTGCTGACGATACCGCGCTGGTGACCTACCGTTGCGATGTGGATATCAGTGTTGAACCCAACAGCACGATCACCAATACCGCCTCGGTGGTGTGGGCTAGTGAAAGCGGTGCGATCGATTTCCCACCGCAAACCGACGATGCCAGTATTAGCACCACCCAGGCTGAAGCCTTTAAGAGCATTACCGCCACCTCGGAAGGTTTTACCAGTGATGTAGCCAGCCCCCGGCGGGTCACCATTGGCGAGATCGTACGTTACCGCATTAGTGCCTTGATTCCTGAAGGCACGATCACCAATCTGGAAGTCCGCGATATCTTGCCCAGCGGTTTAACCGCCCTCGACGACGGCACGGCACGTGCTGCTTTCGTTAGCGATAACGGCGGCATGACTTCCAGCGCCGTGGTTTTAGTGAATGCACCTGGCAGTACTAATTCGGTACCCACCGGTGCGTTGACCTCGCCCATTACAGCAGCAGGTGCACCCTTTACCAATGGTGAAGATCCCGCGTTCTTGCTGGGTACGGTGGTGAATCCGGATAACGATACCAATGACGAATTCGTGGTAATTGAGTTTAATGCCATCGTCAATAACACTGCCGCTGGTAGCAACGACGCAGGTGATAACCGCAATAATCGCAGTCGCGTATTTGTGAATGGCAGCCAAGTCGATCAATCACCCAATGTGGGTGTGCGTGTTGTCGAACCACGCATCACGATGAGCAAAACGGCATCGCCCACGGCGGGTGATGCGGGCGATACCATCAGTTACAGTATCGTAGCCACCAGTGGCGGCGGTAATAGCAGTAACGCTTTCGAGGTTCAAATTCTCGACACCTTACCGGCCGATCTGATCAATGTCAGTGTGGATAGCATTACGCCTGCAGGCTGTGCGGTGCCGGGCATCGTCGATAACAGCCTGGGTAATGTGGTCGATATTGATGTTGCCATGATGGAGCCGGGTTGTTCTGTCACCGTAGCTATCAGCGCCGAACTGGCAGCAGGTGTGGCTCCGGGTGTGCAAGTCAACAATACGGTCCAGGCATTGTGGAGCAGCTTACCCTTGAACGGCACGGTGGGTAATCCCACAGGTTCCGTGGTGCCAGGGGCACCAGGTTCTGGCACGGGCGAGCGTAACGGCTCTGGCGGCATTAACGATTACAACGCCAACGATAACGCTTTAGTGACCATTGCCAGTGTGGTTTTGGCCAAAGCGGTTGTAGCCACTTCTGAGCCTTCCACAGGTACTGCCGAGGGCAATGCGTTGCTGGAAGATTTGGCCATCGGTGAAACGGCTGATTTCTTAGTCACCGCCACCATTCCCGAGGGCACGGTGCCCCAGGTCGTTATTAGCGACACCCTGCCATTCACCAGTGGTGTGATGGAAGTGGTGAGCGCTACGGTAGAAACCGTCGGTGCGAATTTAACGCCCACCATCGCGGTACCCATTCCGACCATCACCGATACTCAATTAGCTGATGGCGTTGACGATACGGTGAGCTTCGACTTCGGCCAGGTCATTAACGCCGCCGATGGTGTGAGTAATGCGGATGATCAAATCACCGTACGCATCGTGGCACGCTTAATTGATGTGGTGGCCAATGCCAACACCGATACCCTGACCAACTCGGCGTTGGTGCAATTTGGTCCGGGCTTAAACGCCTCGGCTAATGCCAGTGTGGATGTGGTCGAACCGCTGTTGAACGTGGTGAAAAGCAGTGTTTCTACCCAGGGTGATGCGGGCGATACGGTGGTGTTCACCATCGATGTCAGCCATGTGGCTGCCAGTCGGTCTGATGCCCACGATGTATTGCTGACCGATTCCTTACCGCTTGGGCTTACTTTGGTGCCGGGTAGCTTGACTTTGAACTCAGGTTTGCCGCCAACAAGCATTACCGAAGTGGGTAACGGTATTTCGGTACTGTGGACGTTGTTCGGCCAAGCTGACACTGCTCAAATCCAGTTCAGCGCCACCATCGATAACTTGGTGATGCCCACCCAGGTACTGTCTAACGTGGCGGACTTGGCGTGGACTTCGCTGCCGGGTGCCGATGCCAACGAACGCAGCTTCAGCGACAGCGATAACCACAATGTGACTGTGACCTCACCGGGTCTGGTGAAACAAGTGGTCGCCACCAGTGAAGCCGACACCGGAACTGGCCAATTTGGCCCACCAACCGATCTCACCATCGGTGAGCGTGCCACTTATCAGTTCACTGTGGCCTTGCCGGAAGGCACCACCAATAGCGCTGAAGTAATTGATCAACTGCCCACCGGTAGCTCGATCTTAGCGGTGGATTCCGCTCGTATCGTCAGTATTGGTGCCAATCTCTCCGGTGTGGGCCTACCACCTGTGGGCGATCCTGGCGTGTTCAGCGATACCAATGCCGACACCTTTAATGATCGGGTGGTATGGACTTTGGGTGATCTGCAAAACGCCCCCGATGGCGTGGCCAATGCCGATGACAATATCGTGTTTGAAGTCATCGCCTTGGTGGTCGATCAACCCTTGAACCAAAGCAGCGTTGTGAGCCAGACCAATACCGCCACCTTAAATACCGCTTCCAGTACCAACTCCGGTACGGTGGATGTGGATATCGTGGCGCCCGCCTTGAGCATCACCAAAACCGTGACCGATCCGGCCAGTGGCTTTGTGGATGCGGGCGATACCGTGACGCATCAGCTGGTGATTACCCACACGGGTAGCTCTACTGCTGATGCTTACAACGTGATCATTACCGATACCTTGCCTGGCCCTGATTTAAGCTGGGTGGGTGATGGTAGCGTGGTGTCCGATTGCCCTGGATTAATCACCAATTCGGCAGGTGAACCGGTTATTGCCTTCAGCATGAGCCAATTACCACTGGCCGCGGGTAGCTGTACGATCACCTACAACACGTTGGTGGAAAATACTGCGCAACCCACGCAAACACTAACCAATACCGCTGTCATGGATTACGACAGTACGCCCGTCTTCGTGGCTGGTGAAACTCGTCGTTTGAACGATTCCGATGCCGATAACGTGACCGTGCTGGCACCCATGCTGGTGAAATTAACCGCCATGAGCAGCGTGGCCGACACGGGCATGAGTGTGGGCGATCCGGCACTGCCTGATCTCACCATCGGTGAAACGATCGTCTATGAAATCAGCCTGGTGGTTCCCGAAGGCACCACGAGTAATGCGGTAGTAACCGATTTAATGCCAGCCAATCCTGCGGTGGGCATTATGGAAGTGATTGGTGCCAGCGTTACCTCGGTCGGTGCAAACTTGAGCACCACGCTGCCGGGTACTCCGGTCAGTGACGACTTCCAACTGGTCGACGGTGTTAACGACCGTGTGATCTTCGACTTCGGCACGATTTTGAATCTGCCCGACGGTGTGAGCGATGTGAACGATCGCATCACTATCGAAGTGGTGGGTCGTGTGGTGGATGTTCCCGCCAATGCCGATGGCGACTTATTGGTGAACAACGCCGACTTCAGTTTCACCGGTGGCAATTTGGGCGACACGGCCGATGTGGAAGTGGTTGAACCCAGCTTGAACATCACGAAGAGCTTAGGTCCGGTAACCGATGGTGTGGTCCGCGTCAGTATTGCGGTGGAAAACACCGGTACCGCACCGGCCTATGACATCAGTGTGAGCGATGTACTCAGTGATACCACTTGGGATGCCACGGGCTTCACCCAAATCTCGGTCAGCGCAGGCTTCGACTTAGGTCTGGCCGCTGTACCCGGTTCTACCACGGTGACCTTCAGCAGCGATCCGCTGGCGGTATCACCGGCTGGCACCATTCCTGCGGGTAGCACCGTGAGTGCGGTGTTCGATGTACCGCTGGCCAGTTTGCCACCCACACCGAATCCGGTGGTGAACCAAGCAGATCTGGATGCGTCCGACACCTTGCCCGGTAACGATCCAACCGCGCGTACGCTGCCTACCGATTCCGACACCGATACCATTGGTGTGCCGAACTTGGTGGTGAGCAAAGACGATGCTTTGCTGATCGATGCCGATACCTCTACCGATGTATCGCCAGGCGATACCTTGCGCTACACCCTTACCGTTGAAAACAACGGTGCGGCCCAGGCCACCAATGTGGTGCTGGACGACGCCCCCGATACCAACACCACATTGGTGGTGGGTAGTGTGACCACCAGCCAAGGCTCGGTGACGATTGGTAACACTGCGGGCGATAACACGGTGCAGATCGATATGGGTAGCGTGGCCGCGACGGCGACCATCACCATTACTTACGATGTGCTCATCAACGATCCACTGCCGACGGGTGTGACCCAAGTGGTCAACCAAGCGATTGTGGATTCCACCGAGCTGCCGCCTGTGCCCAGTGACGATCCCACACCTCCGGGTGGCGATGATCCCACCGTGGTACCGGTGAATGCAGCGCCTGATTTGGTCATCGTTAAAGACGATGGCGGTATCAGTGCCGCACCAACGGGTGTGATTCCCTATGTATTGAGTTACCAAAACGTGGGCAATCAAGATGCCATTGGTGTCGTGATCACCGAAACCGTACCGGCGAACACCGTCTTTAATGCAGTGAGCAGCAGCCCGGGTTGGGTCTGTGTACCCGACAACAACCCCGGTGCGACGTGTACGCTGAATGTGGGTAATCTGGCCGGTGGTGCGGTGGGTAGTTCTACCTTCGCAGTCATGGTGGATTCACCCTTGGCGGCCGGGGTTACGGAAGTGCTTAATGGAGCCAGTATTGCTGACGATGGCAGTAATGGCCCCGATCCCACGCCAGCGGATAACAGCGATAGCGACAATACGCCGTTGATCGCCATGCCCGATCTCACCATCACTAAAGATGATGGCGATATCAGCACCGTACCTGGGGGAACGGTGGTGTACACCCTGAGCTACCAAAATGTAGGCAATCAAGATGCTACTGGTGTGGCAATTACGGAAACCGTGCCCGCCAACACCACTTTTGCCCCTGGCAGCAGTGCTCCGGGTTGGGCCTGTGCTCCGGACAACAACGCAGGTAGCGCCTGTACCCTGAACTTAGGCTCTGTGGCGTCGGGTGCCAGTGGTGCGCTTGGTTTTGCGGTTATCGTCGATAACCCATTGGCAGCCGGTGTGAATAATCTGGTGAATAACACCTCCATTGCCGACGATGGCACGGGCGGCCCAGATCCGACTCCGGGTAACAATAGCGATAACGACACCACGCCTGTGGTGGCAACGCCTGATCTGGTCATCGCGAAAGACGATGGCGGCATTACCACCGCACCGGGTAACACCGTGGTGTATGGCATTACCTTCAGCAATGTGGGTAACCAAACCGCCACCGGTGTCGTGATTACCGAAACCGTTCCGGTAGGTAGCACCTTTAATGCCGGTGCCAGTACGCCGGGTTGGGCGTGTGTGCCCAGTAACGCAGCAGGCAGTACCTGTAGCTTAGCGATTGGTGCCATCGCAGGTGCCGGCGCTGGCGGTAGCGCCAACTTTGCAGTAACCGTGGATAACCCGTTGGCTGCCGGTATCGATCAACTGGTGAACACCACCAGCATTGGTGATGACGGCAATAACGGCGCTGACCCCACACCGGGTAACAATAGTGCTGGTGATAACACGCCAGTGATTGCCACTCCTGATCTGCAAATCACCAAAGACGACGGTGGTATTACCGCACAACCGGGCGATACCGTGGCCTACACCTTGAATTACCTCAATGTGGGCGACCAAGCCGCCAGTGGTGTAAGCATCAGCGAAACGGTTCCCGCTAATACCACCTTTAACCCCGCTGCCAGCACTGCAGGTTGGGCCTGTGTGCCCAGTAATGCGGCCGGTAGCAGCTGTACCTTAGCGATCGGCACGGTGGCCGGTGGCGGCGCGGGCGGCAGTGCCACCTTCGCGGTTACGCTGGACGATCCCATCGCGGCTGCGGTCACTCAAATCAGCAATACCGCAGTTATTGGTGACGATGGCAACAACGGCGTTGATCCCACACCGGGCGACAACAGCGATAGCGACAACACACCGGTGGATGCACAGCCTGATCTCACCATCACTAAAGATGATGGGGGCGTGACGGTGAATCCGGGTGATGTTCTGACCTATGTGCTGAATTACCAAAACGTAGGTAATCAAGAAGCCACGGGTGTGGTGATCAGTGAAACCGTTCCTGCCAACACCGTGTTTAACGCGGGTGCCAGCACCGCTGGCTGGAGTTGCGCACCGGATAACAGCCCGGGTAGCAGCTGTACCCTGAACTTAGGTACGGTCAACGGCGGTGCCAGTGGCTCGGCGAACTTTGCGCTGAACGTGGATAACCCGCTGGCCTCTGGTGTTACTGAAGTACTGAACAGCGCCAGCATTGCCGACGATGGCAATAACGGTGCCGACCCCACTCCAGGTAACAACAGCGATAACGACAACACGCCTGTGGATGCACAGCCTGATCTCACCATCACCAAAGATGATGGCGGAATCAGCACCGTGCCCGGCGGCGTGGTGGTTTACACGCTGAACTACCAAAATGTGGGTAATCAAAACGCCACCGGCGTTGTGGTGACCGAAACCGTACCGGCCAACAGTGTGTTTAACGCGGGTGCCAGCAGCGCTGCCTGGGCCTGTGTGCCCGATGGTAATGCCGGTAGCACCTGTAGCCTGCCATTGGGTGCAGTAACCGCAGGAACCGGTGGCAGCTTAAGCTTCGCTGTGACGGTGGATAACCCATTAGCGGCCGGAGTCGATATGCTGTTGAACAACACCAGCATTGGCGACGACGGTGCTAATGGTCCTGACCCCACACCGGGTGATAACTCAGCCAGCGACAACACCCCCGTGGTGGCGACGCCGGATCTGCAAATCACCAAAGACGATGGTGGCGTGACGGCTCAACCGGGCGATACCGTGACCTATGTCTTGAATTACCAAAACGTGGGCGACCAAAACGCCACCGGTGTGGTGATTACCGAAACGGTCCCTGTGGGTAGCAGCTTCAACGCCGGTGCCAGCACTGCCGGCTGGGTCTGTGTACCCGATAACAGTGCAGGTTCCAGCTGTAGCTTGGCGATCGGCACGGTGAACGGTGCCGGTGGTAGCGGTTCGGCGAACTTTGCCGTCACTGTGGATAACCCACTGGCTGCCGGTATCGATGAACTGCTAAACACCGCCAATATTGCCGACGACGGTAATAACGGCGTTGATCCCACACCGGGTGATAACAGCGATAGCGACAACACGCCGCTCAATGCGCAGCCTGATTTGAATATCGTTAAAGACGATGCAGGGATCACCGCGCAGCCGGGCGACACCGTGGTGTACGTGCTGAATTATCAAAATGTGGGTAACCAAAACGCTACCGGTGTAAGCATCAGCGAAACCGTTCCGGCGAATACCGTGTTTAATGCCGGTGCCAGCACGGCGGGTTGGAGCTGTACTCCAGACAACAACCCAGGTGCCAGCTGTACCCTCAACATTGGAGCCTTGGCGGCGGGTGCCAGCGGTAGTGCGAACTTCGCAGTGACTCTGGACGACCCCATCGCCGCTGCGGTGGATGAAATCCTCAACACCGCCAGCATTGGTGACGATGGCAACAACGGTGTGGATCCCACACCAGGCGATAACAGCGACGGCGATAACACGCCGGTGGATGCGGTACCCGATCTCAACATCGTGAAAGACGATGGCGGAATCGGTGTGGCACCGGGTGGCCTCATTACCTACACCTTGGATTACCAAAACGTAGGTAACCAGGCGGCCACCGCTGTGGTCATTAACGAAACCGTACCCACGCACACCACCTTCAATGCGGGTAGCAGCAGTGCAGGTTGGAGTTGTGCACCGGATAACTCAGCCGGTTCCAGCTGTACCTTTGCTCTGGGTACTGTGGCTGGTGGTGCCAGTGGCAGTGTCAGCTTCGCGGTGGATGTGGACGATCCGTTGCCAGCGGGTATTACTGAAGTGGTTAACAACACCAGCATCGTGGACGACGGCAATAACGGCCCCGACCCGACGCCGGGCGATAACGACGACAGCGATAACACGCCGGTGGGTGCTTTCCCCGATCTGCGTATCACTAAAGACGATGGCGATGCCAGCGTGCAGCCGGGCGGTATTGTGGTCTACACCCTGAGTTACGAAAACGTGGGTGATCAAGATGCCACCGGTGTGGTGATTACCGATACGGTGCCGGCCAATACCAGCTTTGTGGCGGCCAGCAGTAGTGCCGGTTGGACTTGTGTACCAGACGTGACCGCCGGTTCCAGCTGTACGATTAACATCGGTAACTTGGATGTGGGCGATACCGGCTCGGTCGACTTTGGTGTGGTGGTAGATGCACCGCTGACCTTAGGGGTTACCGAGATCGTCAACAACGCCAGCATTGCCGACGATGGCAGCAACGGCCCGGATATCACCCCGTCGGATAACGACGATGGCGATACCACGCCGATCTCACTGAATGCGCCGGTCGGCCTGAAAGTGGGTAATGTGACCAGCTTGGGCGTGATTACTTGGGAAATGTGGTGGTTCAACAATAACAACGAGAGTGACTTAGCCACTCTGGTGATTGATGAAATCCCCGCAGGCACCGAGTTCATCCCAGGCACCATCGAGTGTATTGCCGATGGCACCAGTCAATGTGTGAACTCCAGCTTCAACGCGGCGCTTAACCGCATCGAAGTGGAAGTCATCATTGCACCTGACTTCACCGCTCCGGATAACAGCATGCCGGATGAGTTGAACAACGAAGTGCTGATTCGATTCCAAACCCGTGCGCGCAATAGCGGTATCTTCGAGAACCAAGCGCAAGCGAATTGGGATGGCGGCAACGACGGTTCACCGGTGGACGATCAAAATGGTGGCCAAGCACCGGTGATGACCGATGATCCGGTGACTATCGATGTTCCGGGTGATCCCACCGCAGTGGGTCTGGCGCTGGAAATCCCAACGCTGAGCCGCTGGGGCATGTTGATCATGCTGCTACTGATGGGCTTTGCGGTAAGACCTTACCTGCGCCGAGCCCACGCTTAATACACTTACAAAGTGTAATAACGAAAAAGGGTGGCTTTAAGCCACCCTTTTTTTATGTCGTTTGCGTTGAATTGAAACGCACTTTTAATCTTGCGCTATCTCGATTTTCTCTATCGCCCTTGAGTTCATCAACGTTTAATGCTGTAAAAACTCGGCAAGTTCTTGTGGGCTCATGGCCAGTAAATCGCCGGCTAAAGCGCGTTTTTCATCGGCCTTAAGTGGTTTCATCTTCTGCTTTAATTGGCCTTGTTGTTCGTCACTCAACGAGAAAAAGAGCGAACGCAGGGCTTGGCGTTG
>JAKSCJ010000277.1 GCA_022360675.1 Lysobacterales bacterium | reverse complement strand
GCAACATGGGGCCGGTATCCAGGCCTAATTCCATCTGCATCAGGGTCATACCCGATTCCGCATCGCCAGCTTCAATAGCGCGCTGAATGGGCGCTGCACCGCGCCAGCGGGGCAGTAGTGAGGCGTGTAAATTCCAGCAGCCAAAGCGGGGTAAATCTAACCATTCCTGAGGCAGTAACATGCCAAAAGCGGTCACCACCATGAGATCGGGCTTAAGCTCGGCCATGGCCAGGCGCAATGTGTCGTCCCGTAAATTATTGGGTTGTTCCACACGCAGTTGATGCCGCAAGGCCAGCTGCTTAACCGGGCTGGCCTGAAGCTGACGCCCACGGCCTGCGGGGCGGTCGGGCTGGGTAAATACCGCCACCACATCGCAGCCGTAGTCGATCAAAGCCTGCAAGGCTGGGCAGGCAAAATCGGGGGTGCCAGCGTAAATTACGCGTAACGGAGTGTTCATTCGGCGTCGTTACTGAGGCGCGCTTTTTGTAGCTTTTTCACTAGGCGCTCGCGTTTTAAAGGTGAGAGGTAATCGACAAATAGCTTGCCTTCCAGGTGATCCATTTCGTGCTGTATGCAGACGGCCGCTAAGCCTTCTAGATCCATCTCGAATGCTTCGCCTTGCTGATTTAAAGCCCGTACTCGTACCTCGGCCGAGCGTTCGACTTTGGCGTATTGGCCGGGCACCGAGAGGCAGCCTTCCTCGTTAATTTTATGCCCATCGCGTTGCACAATTTCCGGATTAATAAACACCAAAGGCTCGTCGCCGTCTTCGCTGACGTCCATCACCAGTAAACGCTGGTGAATATCCACCTGAGTTGCGGCCAGGCCAATGCCGCGGGCGTCGTACATGGTGGCGAACATTTGTTCTACCAAGGCGCGCACTTCGTCGTTAACGCTTTCAATGGGTGTGGCCACGGTGCGTAAACGTGGGTCCGGAAATTCAAGAATAGTTAGTAGTGTCATAGTGAAATATTCTTAACAATGAGCTCCAAGGGTGCGTTTTTATTCACTTCTGTTTATGATACGACCAGCGATCCCGGTGTGCCATGAGGCATGGCCGCCACTCAATAACCGGACGGGGTACGTATGGTGATCAGGCAAATTTTCGCAATGCTTTTAGGGTTGGGTCTAGCCCTTTCGGTGCATGCCCAGGCACAGTTGCGTGATGGACATCCGGACGAATATGTCGTTCAGGAGGGCGATACGCTATGGGAAATCGCCGAGCGCTTCCTGACAAATCCGTGGGACTGGCCCGCTATTTGGCAGGCAAACCCACAAATTGATAACCCGCATCTGATTTTTCCAGGCGATGTCATCAGTTTGATTTATATCAATGGTGAGCCGCGCTTGGTGTTGAATCAAGATCAACCCTTCCTCAGTGGTGAAGAGCGTTTATCGCCCAAGATTCGTGAATTGAATCGCGACGAGGCCATCACCACCGTGCCGTTGGATGCCATTGATGAATTCATGCGTATTCCACGCGTGATCTCAGAAGATGAACTCGACGAACTACCTCATGTGGTGGCCAACTCGGGCGAGCAAATTTACTCGCTGCCGGGCGATCGGGTGTATATCAAAGGCTTAACTGATCCTGCGGGCAGCGATATCAGCATTGCTATGGTGAACCACCATTATCGCGATGCCGATGAAGACGAACCCGAAGAACACGATATCCGCAGCTACCGGGACGAGAACTTTTTCCTGGCACGACGGACGCAACACCGTGATCCCTATGGTTGGCGCATTATCCCACATACCTTTGGTATTCGCTGGCCCATCGTGGGTTACGAAATGTGGGAGATCGCTAGAGGGCGAGTGATGAAGGCGGGGGATCCGGCCATTGTTCAGATTACTGAGGGGCGCCGCGAAGTGGCGGTGGGCGATTATGTGCTACCCGCAGATAAGCATATTTTCGATCCCTACTTCGTTCCCCACGCCATAGAAAATATGCCCGATAACGGCCGTGTACTGACTTTAAGCGATAATCGCTTCCGCGTCGGTCACTTGCGTGTATTGTCGATCAACCTGGGTGCGGCCGATGGCGTCGAGCCGGGGCATGTGTTCTCGGTCTTCCGTCCGGGCGAAAAGGTTCACGACATCAAACATCCATATAGCCGTGTGAATCCATTCCGCGACAAGGTCAAATTACCCGACGAGTACATCGGTAAGATCATGGTTTTCCGCGCATTTGATCGCATTAGCTATGCGCTGATGATGGAAGGTAAGCGAGCCATTGTCGAAGGCGATAAGTTGTATCCACCAGATGAAGAAGTGTAAAACGACTCGCTGACATGGCTGTTTTGCTTTAGGAGTCGTTTATGGCGCGAGATAGCGCCGCTACAGACTGGTTAATTGCCATACGGGCGCCTCAATTGGGCGCCCGTCGTCTTAGAGCTGCTTTAAGCAAGCATGGCGATATCGCCACGCTTCGCGCTGTGGCTCGTCGCCGCCAATCGGGCTTGCCCGAGGTGACCGAATCTTACCTTTCCCAACCCGACGAAGCTCAGCTCGCCGCTGACTTGGCTTGGTTGGCTGAATCTTCACACCATCTCATTCATTGTAAAGACGATTGGTTCCCCGCCATGCTGGCCCAGGCGAAAGACGCGCCTGCGGCATTGTTTGTGGTGGGCGATCCGGCAGTCTTGTGGCAGCCACAAATTGCTATGGTGGGCAGCCGTAAAGCTTCGCCCCAAGGCATGCAAATTGCGGCTGATTTTGCCACCGAGCTGTGCCGCCGTGGTTTTACAATAACTAGTGGCATGGCTGTGGGTATCGATGCCAGTGCCCATCGCGCGGCTTTAGCCGCCGGTGCTGCCACCGTTGCCGTGCTGGGTACCGGACCCGATCTTTACTACCCCGCACAACATCAGGAGCTGGCCCAAGCCATCGCGGCCCAAGGTGCCTTGGTGTCTGAATGGCCGCCGGGTACCAAAGCTCACAGCGGCCATTTCCCGGCGCGTAATCGGGTGATTAGTGGCCTCGCTTTGGGTGTTTTAGTGGTCGAGGCCAGTTTACGCAGTGGCTCTTTGATAACCGCGCGCCAAGCCGCCGAGCAAGGGCGCGAGGTGATGGCGGTGCCGGGGCCGGTGTATCACGCTCAGTCGCAAGGATGCCACCAATTGATCCGCGAAGGTGCGAAATTAGTGGCAAATGTGCAGCAGGTGATAGAAGATGTACAACCGCTGGCTGGTCGCCTGGCCCATGAGTTACAGCGTGCGCTCGATGACGAAAACACGTCACCGGTGCTTGAATCGGGGCAGGCACGGCCCCAAGTGAGGCACTCACAAGTCCATCTTTCGGCAGCAGCTAAAGCTGCCGCTGAATCATCGACAAGCAATCATGCCGCAGGTCCCGATCTCAGCGATTTAGACGCTGACTATCTGAGCCTGCTACAAGCGCTGGGCGCAGGCCCGTTAGTTGTTGATGACATTGTAGAAGCAACAAATTTGACGCCGGAAGCGGTTTCATCCATGCTGCTTATATTGGAGTTGAGGGGTTTGGTGGTTTGCCACGGCGGCGCGAACTGGAGCCGCCATCACGAGATAGTTATATGAAAGAGAACGTGCTACAGGTGCTGATGTATCTGTTCGAAAACTACATCTACGACGAACCTGAAGACACCCCTGATCGTGCCACGCTGGAAAGCACTTTAGAAGAAGCCGGTTTTACCACCGGAGAAATCGACAAGGCTTTTCGCTGGCTAGATGAACTAGCCGAACATCGGGGCGAGCCCGGTGTGGTGCCCACTGAGCAACCGTTGCGTGTTTATAGCAGCGAAGAAATGACACGGCTCGATACCGAATGCCGTAGCTTTTTACTGCATCTGGAGAATCTAGGCGTGCTTGATCCTGCCTGCCGCGAGTTGGTTATCGACCGCTTAATGGCGCTGGACATGGACGAAATTGAGATCGAGGATGTGAAGTGGGTGGTGCTGATGGTGCTGTTTAGTCAGCCCGGTCAAGAAGCCAACTATGCATGGATGGAAGACCTGGTATTCGATGAACAGCCAGAGGCACGTCATTAAACGATGACTTCAGTGAGAACCCTTGTTGGTTGCCCAATGTAGCCGACAAAGTGCCCATTGATGCTCAAGCACACGTTCCCACAACATCGAAACCGTTAGAAGAATATTGTTGTCGGCATGGCAAAAAATTTACTGATCGTGGAATCACCGGCCAAGGCGGCCACCATTAATAAATATTTGGGCAGCGATTTCGAAGTTCTGGCCTCCTATGGCCATGTGCGCGATTTGCTGCCAAAGGAAGGTGCGGTCAAACCCGACGAAGACTTCGCGATGAATTACGCCGTGATCGAGCGTAACCGCAAGCACGTCGACCGCATTATCAAGTCAGCGCGTAAAGCCCAAGCCATTTATCTGGCCACTGACTTGGATCGCGAAGGTGAAGCCATTGCCTGGCACGTCCGCGAACTTCTGGGCGAAAACAATGTGCTGGACGGCCGCGATGTGTATCGCGTGGTGTTTAGCGAAATTACTCCGCGCGCTATTTCCGATGCGGTGGCAAATCCGCGTTTGTTATCCCAAGACATGGTGGATGCCCAACAGGCACGCCGCGCTCTGGATTACCTGGTTGGCTTTAATCTTTCGCCCTTGTTGTGGAAGAAAGTCCAACCCGGTTTGTCGGCCGGTCGGGTACAAACGCCCGCATTACGCCTGATTGTTGAACGCGAAGAAGAGATCGCCCGCTTCGAACCCAAAGAGTATTGGACCATCGAAGCCGATCTGGCCACCTTCCAACAAAAAGAAGACGAAGGCTTTAGTGCCAAACTGGTGAAACACCAAGGCGAGCGCTTACAGCAATTCGATATCGATAACGAAACCCAGGCCCACGGCCTGCGCGATCGTTTATTGGCGGCGGCTCAAGGCCAGCTGACGGTTAGCCGCGTGCAAAAGCGCGAACGCCGCCGGAATCCGGCACCGCCCTTTATTACTTCCACCCTGCAACAAGAAGCTTCGCGTAAATTGCGCTTCTCGGCTCCTCGTACCATGCGCCTGGCGCAGCAACTCTATGAGGGTGTGGAAATTGAAGGCGGTAAGCGCGGTTTGATTACCTATATGCGTACCGACTCGGTGAACTTGGCGGAAGAAGCCGTGACCGAGCTGCGCGAGTTGATCCAAAAGCGCTATGGCAACGACAACGTGCCGCCGAAGCCGCATCAATACAACACCAAGTCGCGTAATGCCCAAGAGGCTCACGAAGCCATTCGCCCGACCTCGGCAGCGCTGACACCGGCGGATCTTAAGAGCTTCTTAAACGACGATCAACTCAAGCTCTACACGCTGATTTGGCAACGTACGGTGGCTTGCCAGATGATCCACGCCACCATGGATACCGTGACGGTTGAGTTCGATAGCGCCGAGGGCAGCACCTTCCGCGCCAGCGGTTCAACGGTGCGTATCCCTGGTTTCTTGCAGGTTTACGAAGAAAGCAAGCCGCAAGGCAAAGAAGACAAACAAGTTCGTTTGCCGCCCATGGCCGAAGGCGATGTATTGAAGCTGCGCGATATCCGTGCCGATCAACACTTCACCGAGCCACCGCCGCGCTACAGTGAGGCTAGCCTCATTAAAACGCTGGAGGAATACAGCATTGGTCGGCCCTCCACCTACGCCAGTATTATTTCGGTGTTGTTGGATCGCGAATATGTGCTGCTCGAAAAACGCCGCTTTTATCCCACCGATGTGGGCCGTGTGGTGGCACGTTTTCTGAGCGGCCATTTCGAACAATATGTCGATTACGAATTCACCGCGCGTTTAGAAGATGAACTCGACGCCATCTCACGTGGTGAAAAACCGTGGTTGCCGGTGTTGGAAGGTTTTTGGTCGCCCTTTATCGAGCGCATTAAAAACAAAGAAGAAACTGTTAGCCGTAGCGAGGCGCGTCAAACTCGCACATTGGGTGATGATCCTAAATCGGGTAAACCCGTGACGGTTCGCTTGGGCCGCTATGGACCTTATGCGCAAATTGGCGGTGGCGACGACGAAGAAGATAAACCCAAGTTTGCCGGTTTACGCCCTGGCCAGAGTATGGAAACCATTTCTCTGGAGGAGGCGTTAGAGCTATTTAAGCTGCCGCGTAAGCTAGGCCAAACCAGTCAAGGTGAAGAAGTCAGCACCAATATTGGTCGCTTTGGGCCCTATGTGCGTTATGGCAGTAGCTTTGTGTCGTTGAAAGAAGACGATCCTTATACCATTGAGCTGCCGCGTGCTTTGGAGTTGGTGGAACAGCATCGCTTAGAACGTGCCCAACGCGAAATCAGTATCTTCGACAGTGGTATTAAAGTGCTGAAAGGCCGTTATGGTCCGTATATCACCGATGGCAATAAAAACGCCAAGGTGCCAAAAGATCGCGAGCCTGAAAGCCTGACTGAAGAAGAATGCGAAAAACTCTTAGCCGAAGCGCCCGAACGCCGTGGTCGTGGCAAAAAAGCCAGCAAGAAAACCGCGAAAAAAGTAGCGAAGAAGGCGGCTAAGAAAAAAGCGACGAAGAAAAAGGCAGCTAAGAAAAAAACCACCAAGAAAAAAAAAAAAAAAAAGAAAGCTGCCAAGAAAAAGGCCAGTAAAAAGAAAGCGAGCAAGAAAAAAGCAGCTAAAAAAGTAGCGGCTTAGTGTCTTAACTCGCACAGCGCTTCAGGTGTGCTAAG
>JAKSCJ010000165.1 GCA_022360675.1 Lysobacterales bacterium | reverse complement strand
TGACAGGGGTGTCAGACAGGGTGCCGGTGTCGATGTTGCGATCGAAAGCAACCAAAGAACCATCGTCACCACCGTTAATTGCGTACAGTACGCCATCGTCAATCGCGATGCTGGTGGGGAAGGTACCTTCGGTAGATACTCTCTGAATCAGAACGGGACGGCCGAAAGAGGTTAGGAAGTATACTGCGATTTCACCTGAACCGGGAACTGTGGCATACAGGAAGCGTTCGTCGTCGCTGATAACCAGTGAATCTTGACCACCGGTGGGGTCGAAGTCAGCGTTTGAACCAGCACCGATACCGCCGGTAGCAACAGAACCGAAGTTACGCAGAGCACCGTTAGCAAAACGACCGTAAACAACAACACGGTGGTTGTTATCATCGCCATTCAGTACGTATGCAGTACCTTCTAAACCAATAGCAGATGCGTTACTGCTGATGCCGGCAAAAGCCAACAGGGCAGCAGAAGAACACAATTTAGCAAAATTTTTCATGAAAAAAGCCCTTCCTTCAGTCGATAGTGATAGTCGGTTGATTTTTACTTCAGGCGAGGGTACCAGTGAGGAAGCTTGTGCAATTTAAAAGTTTAAGAAATTCGTGCTTCTTAAATCTTTTAGCCCTGACTGCCCTGACAAAGCCCTTAGGTGAAAATCACCTCTATATCCTTAACTTATCAAGTTAAGATGCTTCACTTATAAAGAACGGATCCGATGACCTTGCGCAAAATCACTAAATCCGCAAACGAACTTTATCTGTGAATGCAAAACTTTTCATTACTGCCACGCGGTATATAAGTAAACAGTATAATGCTGGCATATAAAACTAATACATTAATAAGTAAGGTTTATACCTGCATTAATGAGATCTAAAATCTCTTACTGTTCAATCCCTTAGCGCACTCCTTGTGCGGCCTGTGGTCAGCAAATTTAACGCTTTTTATGAGCAAGATGGTGCGTTCGTACCCATAGAATAAAGCGCTAATTTATAAAAACGTATGTTGCTTAAATGATGCGTCTGTATCACTAAACGCTGATAAGCACACTCAATATAAACACGCAGTAAAGCCGTCGTGTTGTATTTACTTTATTAAGGAGTCACTACAAGTAAAGTTTGTATACATTCAAGAATGCATAGCAAGGCTGTACTGCTTTATTGCCTTAACATCTAAATGCTAAGGCAATAAAACGATGGCTACATGCTATTGATCTTTACTTAAGCCTTAATACTTAAGTTAGTGCGATATTTTCAGCATTCACTCAAACAAACCAGCAGTTTTAAAAACATGCAAGTGTAAGAGCAATGAGCTGCGCATGACGAAGCACATAATAAGGAGGGAGTGAGTGACTGGTGTAGGAGCGGCAGCTGAATCAATAAAATTCAGCGCGCAAACCTAAAAGTAGCTGTTGTAGAAATTGTACGGTAGTAAACCGCAATGACTACAAATCACATCCATAACAATACAAACCAGAGCATGAAACATGCACGAATGCTGCTTCATCGCTAATGGTTTAACGATTGGTAATGGATATCCCCCTTGATTCCGCGCGTATTGTACTACAGTGTGTAGGGCTTGTATCTACACACACAGCCTTTCATGGATTACTTATGCAGGGATGGCCGATACATTGTTGCGTTGTGCTGTATCGCCGCTTGCTGTGTTTGTACACGAATCGCCATTCGTGAATCTCTTCATTCTATAATTTATTTAGATGGTTTATCTCTTTGTTTTTTCAGTACTTGTTATGGTTTTATTTAGCATCTGTTGAGCCTCTATTTTATGTTGTCATGTGCTTGATAGACATGAGCGTAGCGCTGCATAAGTACTTGTAACTTCGGGTGAATGTAGGCTTTACAGAACGGGCGGCTATGGTGTTTTTTAAAGTAGTTTTGATACTGCTCGGGTGATAAACGGAATGCAGCAAATGGCAATGTTAAGGTGATGATTGCCTCGTTAAACTCTGATTGGTTTTTAGAAATTTCGTTTTTAATCAATGTTTTGTCTGCGCTATCAAAATAATAAACCGCAGAGCGATACTTCTTACGCATACTATGTTTTGAAGTGGAACTATGCGTACATAAATGCACGCTAATTAAGTCTGATAGGCTGATAGTATCAGGATGATAGTGAACGATAACCGCTTCAGACTCATTGTTATAAGGCGCTTGTGAAGCGATCCACCCTTGTTCTACTAGTGTGACTCCACGTAAGGATTGAAACACTGCTTCAGTACACCAATGACAACCGCCGCCGAACCCCACGCGTTTTAATGTGTGACGGTTTGAAGCTTTTAATTCATGCATTAGATCGAACCTATCGTTCTTTAATGGCATCGGCATAGTAACAATTTTGTTTACTAAAGCGTTGTTACTAAAGATCGAGTGTTGTATTTTTTACTGACTAGTAAGTAGTGGTGCGCGTAGATCTTGTTCAACGCCTTCAGGCCTGCTCGCGCCTAAGGCAGTATATTTAAGTTTAGTAAAATATATTTGTGAGAATTGACAAATGACACTTAGGGTGAATTGACTGGCGAGCCAGATCTGTTTATTTTGTATATTACTAAATATCGTATATTCCTCTGAAACGTCCGATATTTATTCGGCCTGAAGTTCTTCAGGCCTTTTTATTTCTTGCCGACGTATTGGCCGGCTCGCCGACCCAGCAGGACATCGACATCGACATCGACATCGACATCGACATCGACATCGCAAGAACAGGCAAACTAAGCATGTACGGCTTGGCATCCCGGGCCTTGGATGGCACTTTGCCCGCCCGATTTTGCTTGCACCGTGATTTGTGTGCGAATGCGCTCTTTAAGCGCGGCCACATGGGAAATAACACCAATTAATTTGCCCTCTTGTTGCAGGCTTGAGAGTACATCGAGTGCAATATCCAAGGCTTCTTCATCCAAGGTGCCGAAGCCCTCGTCGAGAAAGAGTGAGTCAACACGTACACGTTGGCTGGACAAACTCGATAAACCCAAGGCCAAGGCCAAACTCACAATAAAGCTCTCGCCACCAGATAAATTTCGTGTACTACGGATTTCGCCACCTTGGTAGCTGTCGATAACACTGAGCTCGAGTACCTGTTGGGTATCACGGATGAGTAAGTAGCGATCGGATATTTTTTGTAACTGCTGGTTTGCTTGCTGAATCATGGCGTCGAAGGTTAGCCCTTGCGCAAAATTTCGATACTTTTTGCCATCGGCCGAGCCGATGATGTCGTGAAGCTGTTGCCAACGTTGTAGTTCTTTCTGTTGTTGCTCTAGGGCAAGGCGCTGCTCGGCTAGTTGCTCTTGTACAGTGAAGTACTGTTGCAATTGCTGCTCCAAAGCACCTAAGCGCTGCTGGCTTTGCGTTAATTGGTTTTCATACTGTGTAATGAGTTGCAACCAATGTTCTTCGTTTTGTTGGGTAATAGCGGCATCGTCATATTGCTTAGACTCCAGTTCCAATTGCCGTGTGCGTTCTTCAAGGGCTGCGCCCAGCTGCTGTAACTGGGCTTGTTGCTGCGAAATCTCCCGGCGCTCATGGTTGTTGAGTCGCTTGCTCAAATAATCGCTTTCTGTGGTAACGCCGATCCTGAGTAAAGATTTCTCGAACTGTTGTTGTTGCTGTGTTAGTTGTATGCTTTCTTGTTGTTGTTTTGTTTTGATATCGTTCAGGCTTTGTTGTTCATATTGAATGCGATCGGCTGTGGTTTGTTGTTGTGCCTGGCTTTCTTGATAGCGGTTTCTCGCCTGCTGTAGTTGTTGTGTTAACGCTTTTCGATGTTGCTCTGGTGTGATATCAGGCAGCAGTTCTTGGCGTTGTTGCTGTAGGGTTGCGAGCGTGGCTTCGATTTCGTTAATAGCAAGTTGTGAGCTGTCGATATCGTCGGTTAGCTGCTGCGCTTGGCTGTTTAAATGATCGAGCTTCTGAATGTAGCCCGTAATTTTTTCTTGGCTTTGACGCTTAGCTTCAACTTGCCGGTTCCAGTGTTCAACACGCGCTGTTAGGCTTTCTAAATATTGATCAATGACCTGCATGCGGCGGGGTGGCTCAAGAGTTTCCGGTGAGGTGTCAAACTGTAGGTAAGCGCTAAGTTCATCGAATAGGGCGTTTTGGTCTTGAGTAAAATTGAGCTGTTGACGATCGATATTTGCCTGTAGTTGCTGATATTTCTCGGTAATGCTTTTGGTTTTCAGTTGGATATTGTGTAAATCCTGCTGCTGTTGTTGCAAGACATTGTTGGCCTGTTCTTTCTGCTCACGCCGCTCGTTTAAGCGCTCTTCATTGTGTTGAGCAGACTTTACGATTTGCGCGATATTCTGTAGTTGTTGCTCAAGTACAGCGGCTTCACTTTTAATCTGTTGATCTGCTTCCTCTAGCGACTTTGTCGTTTCGTGCTCGGTCAACTCAAAAGCAGTGAGTGAACTATGGTGATTGCTTTGCGTGTGGAGATCCCATTGTTCTTGCCATTGTTTGTGTATCTCTTGCAGGCGCTGTTGTAATTGCTTGCATTGCGCCTGATGGGAGGCATAAGATTCGCGGAGCTGATTATATGCTTGTTGTTGATCGGCCAATTCCGCTTCACATGCTTCCAATTGATCTTTGCTGGGGGGCTTAAGGTCTTGTGATTGGCTAAACGGATGCTCCAAGGCTCCGCAAAGCGGGCAGGGTTGGCCATCGACTAATTGATGACGGTGATTCTCTAAGCTTTGAACAGCGAGCTGTAATTGGTAATTTTCAAGCAGCAAATCTCTTTTTTCTTGCAATGTCGATAACTGGTTTTTTAGTGCTTTACCTTGATGTGTAGTTTCTTCCAACAGAGCTTGATGTTGACTCAGCTGCTGCTGCACATTGTTATACTCATGAAAACGTGAGATGCATTGACTAATATGTACCTGAGTGTCGTTTAGCGCTTGATGCCTTGCCTTTTCTTGATCATATTGTTCACGCCATTGATTTAAGCGCTTACCTTCAAGTTGCTGCCGTTGTGTGGCTTGTATGGTTTTAAGTTCGTTCTCTAGTGTTTGCACGTTGTTTTGTTGCTGTGTTGTTTGCTGCTCTTTTTTAATTAGTGCTTGCTCAAGAGCATTGTTTTCTTGAGTTAAGCTAAGCAATGCTTTTTGTTGTTCTTGTATGGCTTGGTTTGTGCTTTCAAATTGCTTTTGTAGTAATTGAAAGCGGCTTAACTTGGCAGCTAAATGTTCATCGTTATTGTGGGCTTGTAGATAATCTTGGGCCTTAGCGTGGAGTGTTTCTTGCTGGCTCAATTTGGCTTTGGTGTGTTTGTGTTCGTCTTGTGTGGTTTGTAATTGTTCCTTTTGTTGATGCAGTGATGGTGTTAGTTGCTCGAGCTTTTCCTGTTCATTTTGGATCTGTTGATCCAGTGTTAACACCAGTTGAATAACTGCCTGCGCCTCTTCGTAGTGCTGTTCTTCTTTCTGAAGCTCAACGGTAGCCCGCTCAAGCATGGTTTCCTGCTGGTTTAGTTGTTGTCGCAATGTGTCGAGTGTGTGTTGCTTTTTGTTGATCTGGTCGTGACTGGCTTTATTGCTATCGCGCAGGTTCTGTAGCTTTTCGTGCTCGGGATCTAGCTCCAGCGCCAACAGTGCATGTTCAAGGCGCTGGGCCTGGATGGCAAAGGCTCGTTTATTTTGATTAAACTGCGCTTGTTCCTGCGCTAAGGTTTCCTGTTTTGTTAAATAAGCCAGCCACGAGCGATGAGTGCTGAGTTGCAGCTGCTTGTGCTTTAACGTTGTGCTCAATTGCTTCGTTTCTTGTTCCAGCTGCTGCTTTTCTTCGCAAAGCTTTTTATCGTCTATTGGTGTGGCGAGTTGTTGATCATTAATACGCTTAGTGATGTGGCTTAGTTTTTCTTTTTCTTCCTTAAAGCGCAGATGTACCGCTTTGGAGATTTCACTGTAAATTTCGGTGCCCGTGATTTGCTCTAAAATCGGCGAGCGCTCATCGGCTTTTGCTTGTAAAAACGCTGAAAACGCACCCTGAGCCAGTAACATTGAGCGTGTGAAGCGATCAAAATCCATGCCCGTTAGACTTTCGATCTTGCTGTTGACTTGCTTAATTTTGCTTTCAATGAGCTTGTCGGTTTTGGCATTAACCAACTCTCGTTTTGGTGCTTGTAGATCGCCATCGACTTTATTCCGTGCACGGCGCTGGCTCCAGTGGCTGCGATAACGGCCGCTTGCGGTCTCAAATTCAATTTCTGCGAAGCATTCGCTGGTTTGGCGTGAGATGAGTTCGTTCTGAGTTTTACTAATTTGCGCCAATCTGGGCGTGCGACCATATAAGGCGAGGCAAATGGCGTCGAGGATGGTGGACTTACCCGCACCCGTGGGACCAGTGATGGCAAAGATGCCCTCGCTTAAATACTGCTGATGAGTAAAATCGATAAACCACTCACCGTACAGTGAGTTCAAGTTTTTGAGTCGTAACGTCAAAATACGCATGATAGTGTCGTTGCTTCGCTAAGATTGTGGTTTCTATTCGGCTTGATGATCTTGCTCGTGCACTTGGCGCACGATCTCAACGTAGGATTCACGCAAACTTTGGCTTTCTTCTGGGCTCATTTGATACTGCGCTAAACAACGCTCAAATACTTGCTGTTCGTTGAGTTGCTCTAAGCGCTCGTCGTGGTGTTGGCGCGTTAATGTTTGTTGAAGCAATTGTTGGTTTTTTATACGTAATACGGGCATTCGGTCAGGATCGATACACTCGCTAATGGTGGCTTGAATACGCTCTTTTAAGTTGGCGATATGCTCATGGCCGTCATAAATAATTTCCAGGTATACGCCATCTTTTGGCGTGTTTTCTGGCGACGTTTCAGTGAGTTCATTAGCAATCTGTGTGAGTTGTTTGCTAATTTGCGCCCAATCACCGCGTAGTTGGCGTAAGGCTTGAAAGCGGGGTACAGGTAATAATTCGATATGGCGATTTGAAGCGGGTGGTGCGGCGAAAAGATCCAATGTGTTGCCGTGCTTGTTATCGTTGGCTTGATCAGTGACGGCTTCGTTCCCCTCACTCTGAAAGCGCACTAAGCACACGCTTTTTTGCTGCTTTGCTTCGCCAAAACCCATGGCAATGGGCGAGCCGCTGTAGCGAATATGCTCTTGGCCTTGTACCTTTTGCGGAACGTGTAAGTGACCAAGGGCCACGTAATCCAACTCGGCGGGAAAAATACTGGCCGGTGCTTGGGCTAACGAACCCACATAGAGCTCGCGTACACCATCGCCTTCTACCGTTTGTCCGCCACTGGTGAACAAATGGCCGGTGGCGATAATGGGCACTTGGGTGTGGTGTGCTTGCTGATAGTTTTGGGCAATATCGAAGGTTCGTTGATAATGCGCCCGAATACCGGCGATCATTTTTTGATCTTTCTCGCTGAGCGATTCACCGGCTGTGGCTTGGCGGATATCGCGGTCGCGCAAATAAGGAATGGCACAGACGATCAATTCCAACTGATCTTGGGCATCGCGCAACAATAAAACTTCGTCTTCCGGCTGTTCTTGGGCAGCGCCGATAATATGGATATCTAAAAATTGCAGCAGCGCCTTGGGCGCCTCAAGAAAACTGGGTGAGTCGTGATTACCGCCCACCACCACCACATGGCGGCAACAGCTGTGGCTTAAACGTGCTAAAAAACGGTAATAGAGCGATTGCGCTTTGTTGCTGGGCGTGGTGGTATCGAAAATATCACCGGCTACGATCAAGACATCGACGCTTTGTTGTTCGACAAGCTCCAACAACCAATCGAGAAAGGCGGCAAACTCCTGATATCGCTTTCGTCCGTAAAGCATGCGCCCCAGATGCCAGTCTGAGGTGTGCAGAATGTTCATGGGCGCAGAATTCCTGCTGTGATCCAATGCTTAGTGTACCGGATGCCCCGCAGCTGCGGTGGCAAAGCTTAATCTCGCGATGCAGGACCTTGGTGTTATCGCCGCTTTAAAGTTCGTCTAGATGCGCAAGGTAATCGTTTGCTTGTTCGATGAGCGCTTGTTGTTTTGCTGGATCCATACGCTGCCAGCTTTTGTATGCAAAGCTCATCCGTGGATTGTTCGCGAATTGATCTTGATGGCGTGCTAAAAAATGCCAGTACAAACTGTTCATAGGACAGGCGCGAGCGCCGGTTTTTTTGCTCGCTCGGTAATGGCAAGACTGACAATAATCGCTCATTTTATTGATATAGTTTGCACTGGCTGCATAGGGTTTGCTGGCAATCAAGCCGCCGTCGCTAAACAGCGCCATACCCCGTGTGTTGGGTTGCTCGACCCACTCGATGGCATCGATATAGATGCCCAAATACCAAGCATCGACCTGACTTGGCGATAATCCAGCCAGCAGCGAAAAATTCCCCACAATCATCAAGCGTTGAATATGATGAGCATAAGCATGTTGTAACGATTGCTTTATGCTTTGGTGCAAGCAGTTCATGCGAGTTTGGCCATTCCAAAACCACTGAGGTAAAGGACGCATTGCTGCCAAAGCATTGCTGTTTTTCCAATAATCTGCGTTTGCCCAATACATGCCACGTATGTACTCGCGCCAACCCAGAATTTGCCGAATAAACCCTTCTACCGACGCTAGGCTAATACGTTTGGGTTGTTGTTGAAACTGTGCAATGGCAGCTTCGATTACCTCGTTGGGCTTG
>JAKSCJ010000507.1 GCA_022360675.1 Lysobacterales bacterium | reverse complement strand
TTCGCGCCAGTATTACTTCTGAGTTGATTCTAGACAATGTGGTCGTTCCTGACTCTCAGCGCCTGCCCAATGTCACCGGCTTAAAAGGCCCGCTGAGCTGCCTGACTCAAGCGCGCTACGGCATCACCTGGGGCCCCATTGGCGCTGCTATTGCTTGCATGCGCGAAGCCATCGACTACACCGGCGAGCGCGAATTATTTGGCCGCCCGGTCTCGGCCACCCAAACGGTACAGCGCCGTTTAGCCGATATGTCGCGCCGTATTACCACCGCGCAGCTGATGTCGTTGCAGCTGGGTCGTTTAAAAGATGCCGGTCGTCTGCATCCCACCCAGGTGAGCATGGCGAAATGGAATAATGTGCGCATGGCCATGGATATCGCCCGCGATGCCCGCGATTTACTGGGCGGCAGCGGTATCACTTTGGAATACTGCCCCATTCGCCACATGCTGAACCTGGAAAGCGTCATCACCTACGAAGGCACCGAAACCGTGCACGAGTTAGTGGTGGGTCGCGAGTTAACGGGTCACAACTCATTCTAAGCTTGCTGCGGCAGCGGCTGTATTTGCAGCCGCTGCCAGCGCTATCATTCACCAACAAAACAGCCTACAGTCATCGACAACAGTAGACGCCAACACGAAACGATGGACGGTATCGATTCGGCATCCATTCCCGTTTTATATGGCACTCGCCTGTCGGGAAACAGCTATAAAGTGGCTTCGGTTTTACACCGCTTGGCGCTGCCCTTTCATTGGGTGGAGGTGGACGTATTGCGTGGCGAAAACCGCACCGCCCGCATGTTATCGCTGAACCCTAATGGCAAACTTCCCTTCTTACGCTGGCCCGATGGCCGAATTCTGGCTGAATCCAATGCCATTCTGGTGTATGTTGCAGAAGACACGGCGCTATGGCCGACTGAAGCTTGGCAACGGGCCCAGGCATTGCAATGGTTGTTCTTTGAGCAATACAGCCATGGGCCGTATATTGCCAATGCGCGCTTTATTCGCCGGTTTCTGCCCGCCGATCACCCACGCCATGCTGAGCTGACACAATTGCAAGCCCAGGGCGCTAAAGCCTTGGCCGTGATGGAGCAGCATTTGCAGCAGCATGCGTGGTTTACTGGCGATTGTCATGGGCTTGCCGATATTGCGCTTTATGCTTATACCCACACCGCACCCGAGGCCGGCTTGGGTTTAGGCGAGTACCCGGCTATTCAAGCTTGGTTGGCGCGGGTGGTCGAGTGTCCGGGGCATCTCACGATGGCCCAGGCAGCATGTAGTTTGCGCCCTGTCGACGACGACTGTGGGCCGAAAGATACTCAATAATAAAAGCGAGCATTAAGTTCCTACCAGCGCTTAATCGTTCGTAGGTATCAGGTGAGGATTAAAGACGAATACCTAAGCGTAATGATCGTCTTTTGTTTTGCCAAAAGAATCGACATCGAGGGGGCACCATTGCTGGCTGATGACATTGAACTTGTCATACCCATCCAGCGCAATGGGCACAGAACCAAATGCGGGGGGCGCGATGATCTCCACAGAAATTCGTCGCCTTACCCAATCTAAAGACCTGAACACAGGCTAGGAGTTACGAGCATGGCCGCGTCCATACCTTCGACAGGCAGCGCGAAACAAGTCAATCGTGCCGAAGTGGTTGATCAAAACTTTATCGCGTACGTCAAAAATTTGAAGGAACGCCTTCCCGATTTGACCGCTGCCAGCGATACAGCGATGACGGCTCAGGATTTGCTCGAGTTGTTCGACTCGCAGATTCAATCGCGACAAATGGATTTGATGGCCAGGGTAAAGCGCCTAGAAAACAAAGTGTTTTACACCATCGGCTCTTCTGGTCACGAAGGTAACGCCCTGGTGGGCCGTTTGACCCGACACACCGATCCGGCGTTTTTGCATTATCGCAGTGGCGCCTTTATGGCCGAGCGCAGCCGACAACTGGCCGATAGCAACTTCATTCACGATACCGCCTTATCGTTTGCGGCCAGCAAAAATGATCCGGCCTCAGGTGGTCGCCATAAAGTTTGGGGTAGCCGCCCCATGTGGGTTATTCCGCAGACCAGCACCATCGCCAGTCATTTACCCAAAGCCTTGGGCACGGCCTTGGCCATTGCTCAAGCGCCGCGTTTACAACGCCCGCTGCCGGTGCCGGAAGACAGCATCGTGATGTGTAGCTTTGGCGATGCCAGCTTTAATCACTCCACCGCCCAAGGTGCGCTCAACGCCACCCAATGGGCAGCGTATCAGTGTTTACAGGTGCCGCTGTTGTTTGTTTGTGAAGACAATAATATCGGTATTTCTGTGCGCACACCCGAGGGCTGGATTGAATCGAATTTCAAAAGCCGTCCTGGTATTCATTATGTGCAGGCCGATGGCCTCGACCTCAGCAGCGGTTTTGATGTTGTGCGCGATGCAGTGAATCGTGTGCGCCAAAAACGCCAACCGGTCTTCTTGCACTTAAAAACCACCCGCTTGATGGGCCATGCCGGCACCGACTTTGAAGTGGACTACCGCGCCATGGCCGATTTAGAAGCGGCCGAAGCACGCGATCCACTGCTGCGCAGTGCGGAGTTGATTGTGGCTGCGGGTTTGATGAATCCCGATGAAATCATCGAGCGCTACGAAGAATGCCGCGAAGAGTGCTTACGCGCCGCCGACGAGGCCGATCAAGAAGAGCGCTTAACCACGCTTGAAGCCGTCAGCAAGCCCTTGGCACCGTATCATCCGCGTTTGGTGGAAGCCGAAGCCGCACGCCGTCCGCGTACTGAAGATCGCGTGAAAGCTTTCGGCAGCGAAAGACAACTGCCCGAAAATATGGGGCGTAAGCATTTGGCGATCTTGCTGAACTGGGGCCTGACCGACCTCATGGCCAAGTATCCCGAAACCCTGCTATTCGGCGAAGATGTGGCACAAAAGGGCGGCGTGTACACGGTGACCCGCAGCTTGCTGAAGCGCTTTGGTAATGCGCGCGTGTTCAACACCTTGTTAGATGAACAAACCATTTTAGGCTTGGCGCAAGGTTACGGCACCATGGGTTTGTTGCCCATCCCCGAGATTCAATACCTGGCCTATTTCCATAACGCCTGCGATCAAATTCGTGGTGAAGCCTGCTCTTTGCAGTTCTTCTCTAACGCTCAATTCCGTAATCCCATGCTGATACGCATCGCTTCTTTGGGATATCAAAAAGGTTTTGGCGGTCATTTCCATAACGACAACTCCATTGCCGCTCTGCGCGATATTCCCGGCCTGGTTGTGGGCTGTCCATCGCGCGGCGATGATGCCGTCACCATGATGCGTACTTTGGCTTCCTTAGCGCGTGAAGATGGTCGTGTGTGCGCCTTTTTAGAACCCATCGCTTTGTATATGACCAAAGATCTGTACTCAACAGGCGATGGTGGCTGGTTGTTCGCTTATCCTGAACCCGGCAAAGCGATGCCGCTGGGTGAAGGCCGTGTGTACTTCCCCGAGGCCAAGCAGCTGCTGATTATCACCTTCGGTAACGGTGTGCCCATGAGCTTGCGTGCCGCCCGCGATATCGAAGCGCAAACCGGTGCCAAAGTTCGTGTTTTGGATTTACGTTGGTTGCAGCCTTTAAACACCGAGCAAATTGTGGCTCACGCGGCCCAATGCGATGCCATATTGGTGGTGGATGAAGGCCGCCGTAGCGCCGGTGTTGGCGAAGGAATCATCACGGCTATTACCGAAGGCCAGTTGGGCCATAAGCCGCTACAACGGGTGGTGGGTGCCGACTGCTTCACGCCATTGGGTGATGCTGCGGGCTTAGTGCTGCCGTCGGAGCAAGATATTGTTGATGCGGGTTTAGCGCTGTGCCAAACACCAGCAGAAGACAATGATGACGCCGCTGAAGCGGTGCTCGTGGACGCTGCGGACAGCGAAGCCTTAGTCAGTGATACTTCGGATAGCGATGCGCTGATCAACGACACGGTGGCCGATACCAGCACTGTTGAGGCCACTGAAGCAGACAGCGCAGAAGCCGCAACAGATCACGTTGAAAGTGTTGAACCCGAGGCGGAGTCTGCGGTCATTATCGAAGAATCCATGACCACGGTGGCGGCAAATGATCCGGCGGTGGTGTTGTTATCTGAAACGGACACTGCGCCCACAATAGACCATGCCGAAACACAAACTGAAACTGCCACTGAAATCGACAGCGACGATTCATCCACCGACGACTAAAGCCTTTGGAGGACAAACCAAGGATGGCCAGCGATTACGTTTCATGCCCTATGGTGGCTTGTCGGTTGGGCGTAAATCTAAAACTTGGGTTTACGCTGCTTTCATGAGCTTCAGTTTCATGAGCTTATCTTTACCAAAGCCCGCGGCGCTGCGGGCTTTTTGCTTGCTTTGTTGTGCGGTTTTGCTGAGTCTGAATGCGACTAGTCAGGCTGCGGTGTATCAGCAAGGTGCCATGCAATTCGATGGGGTTCCCGATGCCAACCAACAGCCCATTGACCCCGCGCTGTGGCTGCGTTTGGATCAATACCTGGCCAGTCGCGATGCCAGTTTTGTCGACTGGATGGAGCCAGGGCAGGGTGTGTTAATCAAAACCCGCTTTGATGAAACCCACCAGTTGCATTGGGTGAAAGCTCCGGCCAGTCAGCGTCAACAGCTCACCTTTGGCGATAACCCAGTTCTCAATGGTCGCGCCGTACAGGGCGGCAGCACACCACAAATTTTGTTTCTTCGCGATCAACAAGGCGATGAAAACTTCCAGATTTTCCATAGCGATCTGCACACTGGCCATACCCAGGCTCTGGGCGCTGACGGTGCGCGCCAGGGCGTGCTGACGCCTGGGCATCGTCCGGGTTTGTTTGCTTTCTACACCACCCAACGTAATGGCCGCGACTGGGATTTACACAGCTTGCAGCTGCCCCTGAGCTATCTTGAAGAACCCGAATCTGGCCGCTGGCGCGATTGGGTGTTATCGGGTGCTTTTGTGGTCGACGAGGTGGTCACGCAAACGGTGCACCGTGAAAAAGGCACTTGGCTGCCCTTGGATTGGTCGCCGGACGATCAATGGCTGTTGGCGCTGAATGTGGAATCGGGTGGCATCAGTTTGCCCTACTTGTTGAAGTCAGACCGCAGCGAATCGGTGCCGCTGTACCCCAAAGACGAGCGTGCGGCCTATATGGACGGGCGCTTTGCCGACGATGGACAAGCGATCTTTTTATTGAGTAATCGCGGACGCGAGTTCATTGGTTTGTTTCGCCTGGATTTACTGTCTGGTGAATTAAATCTGGCCTTAGATTTGCCTCACGATATCGAACAACTCGATGTCTCGCCCGATGGCAAAGTTTTGGCGCTGGTGGTCAATGAAAATGGCTATAGTCGTCTATACCTCTTTCAAAGTATCGATATGCAGGCCATTACTTTGCCCGCAATACCCGATGGGGTGATCGAGAACCTGCGCTTTAGTGCCGATTCTCAACAGTTGGGCTTT
>JAKSCJ010000168.1 GCA_022360675.1 Lysobacterales bacterium | reverse complement strand
GCCCAGGCCGATCATGGTTTATTGATTGTGGGTGCTTCGCCTTGGTCAACCGCTTTGGCGCGCAGTCTGCACGAGGCTCAGTTCGATGTTCTGGTGATAGACGGTGTGTGGGCCCGCTTAAAAGCCGCACGCCAAGCCGGTGTGCCCACTTATTACGGTGAAATTTTGTCGGAGCATGCTAAGGAAGAGGTGAATACCCAGCACCTCAGCAGCGTGCTGTGCGCTACCCGAAATGACTTTTACAATGCTTTAGTATGCCGGGCCTTAGCACGCCAGTTCGGTCAGCATCGCAGCTTACAATTACCCACTCAGCTTGAAGCCAACCAAGAGTCGCGCCGTTTAACTCGTCAGCAACGAGGCCATTTGGCCTTTGATGCCAAGACAGGTTTTGACCGTCTGAATCAATTGTTGGAACAGGGTTGGCAGTTCCAAATGACCAATCTCACCGAAGCATACTGCTGGCAGGATTTCCTCGCTAACGGCGCTGATGAGCGCCTAATCGTGGGCTTCATCGAACCTTCAGGCGCACTGCGGCTACATTCCGACGAGTTACCCATACCGGCCAAGGCGGGTTATCGGGTGCTGAGTTTTGGTCCTCAACGCGCTGAAAAACGCGCCGAGGTTTAAGCCAGGCTAACAGCTTAGTTAGCAAAACTGTGCGTACTTTATGTGAAGTGGATAAAGGCCATTATGCCGAAGTGCACTTGGCTGATATTGTGGAATAAACGTTAAGTATTGAATTTTATTGTTGAAATTGCACTAAGGTCTGAGAAATTTGCCGCACCGCAACGGCGCTGATCGCGGTACACTAGGCCATCCCCTTTCATGCAACGGTTTGTGCCAGAGTGAATAATCAGCCAACCCAAGCCGAAGCCGGCAAAAAGCCACCCATTGTGTGGCCGGTCACTATCTTCTTTATTCTCAGTAACTTAGCTGCTATTACCATCGTGCCTTGGTACGGTATGGAACACGGTTATGGTGCTGCTGCCTGGTGGTCTTTCTTCACCTTTTTGATGCTCAACGGTTTGAGCATTACCGGTGGTTACCATCGTTTGTGGTCTCACCGCAGCTACCGCGCGCGCTTACCGCTGAAAATTTTCTACATGTTATTTGGCACCCAAGCGCTGCAAAACAGTGTGTTGATTTGGGCCGCCCGCCATCGTGTGCATCACCGCCATGTGGACGATAACGAGCGCGATCCGTATTCCGCCAAGCTGGGTTTGTGGTATTCCCACATGGGTTGGATGGTGCGTGATTGGGCACCGGGTGAGGTGAACTACGATGTGGTTCGCGACCTGAAAGAAGATAAATTAGTGATGTGGCAGCACCGCAATTACTGGGCGCTGACCTGGGCTATGAACTTAGGTTTGCCTTTGTTGGTGGGCTGGTTAGTGGGCGACATAATGGGTGTTTTCCTGTTGGGTGGCGTGCTGCGTTTGGTGGTGAATCATCACTTAACCTTCTTCATTAACTCGCTGGCGCATTTTGTAGGTCGTCAAACCTACAGCGAAGAATCCACCGCCCGCGATAGCCATGTGATGGGTTTGATTACCTGGGGTGAGGGTTATCACAACTTCCACCACACCTTCCAAAACGACTACCGTAATGGTGTGCGTTGGTGGCATCTGGATATGGGTAAATGGTTCATCGGCATTAATGTGATGCTGGGCCAAGCCTACGATTTACGCCGCGTGCCTTCGTTTAAGATTCAGCGCGCGCGTTTGCAAATGTTGTTCCGCCAGGCTCGTGAATCGGTGCAGCAGTCCAGCAATGATGCGCGTCCGTGGCACGAAATTGTGGACGAAGAATACAAAGCCTTCTTAGAAACCGTACGCCGCTGGCAGAGCCTGCAAAGCGAACGCTTCCAAAGCAGCAGCCAGGCGCTGAAAAACCGTTGGGATAAAACCTCGGTGGCCAGCCGTTTACGTGAGCTGGAATACAGCCTGTATCAACAGCAGCGCCGCATGCGTGCGTTGATGCGCGCCGCTTCCATGCCTGCTGCGGCTTAACAAAGCTGCCGCAAAAAGCGGATTGAAACGCTTACGAAAAACCCGGCTTTAAGCCGGGTTTTTTATGCCGAATGTTTATGTTTGAAGCTTGGTTTCTTAGCTATCGGCAGCAATCTCGCTTTGCGCGGTGCTGGCGATTTCCAGCTGCCATTCGGGTAATTCGCTGGGTAAATCGAAAAAGCGACGCGCGGTGGCGGTGGTGTGCTCGGCCAGGCGGTCCGGGCGCTCGCTACGGCAGGCCGCGATTGTGCCTAAGATCCAGGGTAGCCAGCGTGGTTCGTTGCGATGGCTTTTGACCTTAGGGCGCAGATTACGCGGCTTGAGATAGGGCGCATCGGTTTCGATCATCAAGCGCCCGGCAGGAATTGCTTCCACCAAGGGTTTGAGGTGGTAGCCGCGGCGTTCGTCGCAAATCCAGCCGGTGATGCCGATATGACAATCTAAATCGAGATACGCGCGCATTTCATCGCCAGTACCGGTAAAGCAATGCACCACGGCGTCTTTCAGCTGGGGGCGGAATTCCTTCAAGATGGCGTAAAAATCCTCGTGGGCATCGCGCTGGTGTAAAAAGACGGGCAGTTGGGTGTCGACGGCAATTTCCAACTGACGCTCGAAGGCCTTGCGTTGCACCGGGCGCGGCGAGATATCGCGAAAGTAGTCGAGTCCGCACTCGCCCACGGCTTTCACCCAATCTAACTTCACCAGCTCACGAAATACGCTATCTACATCGCTGCTGTAGTCGGCGGCGTGGTGCGGGTGCATACCGGCGGTGCCAAATAGGCGCCCTTGGTGGCGCTGGGCCAGTTGGGCGGCGGCCACGCTGCCGGATTCGTCGGCACCGGTGATCATCATTTGCACCACACCCGCTTGGGCGGCGTGGTGAATGACTTCATCACAATCGGCGGCGAAGCTGTCGTGGGTTAAGTTAGCGCCGATATCGATTAATTCCATCGTGAAATCCTGAGTAAAAGTCGTATTGCTGGTGCCAGCATGGGTGTATGCCTGTGGCCGGTGCCTGCGCTAAGCGCCGCTGGCAGCCGCCTATTGTAGTGAAATTCGGTGAACGGAAGGCAATGCCGTACCAAAGGAGTGGCAAGTTTGCGTTTGAGATGGTGAAGGCGATGCAGAAATAAAGTATAATGAGAATCGTTATCATTTGTCTCGTGGCGACGATGTTGATTCGGGAGTATGCTTGGCTGCGCTAAAGCAGGCGGCAAAAAGCCGGCTGCTGTTAAGCCATTCGTCACGCTGAACAAAGATGATTAAACAATGAGTAAGGCTTCTGGGCGAACCCTCTGGGGGCGTTTTGATCCATGGTGGCGCTTGATGCGCTTTGACCGGCCCATCGGTATTTTTTTACTGCTATGGCCCACCTGGTGGGCATTGTGGTTGGCGGCGGGTGGATTCCCGAGCTGGAGAAATTTATTCATCTTCAGCGCCGGTGTGGTGTTGATGCGTGCGGCCGGCTGTGTGATTAACGATTACGCCGACCGGAATTTCGATCCTTTGGTGGAACGCACGAAAACCCGACCCATTGCAGCGGGCGAAATTAAAGCCAAACACGCCTTGGCCTTTTTCTTCAGCCTGTTGTTACTGGCCTTCTTATTGGTGTTGCTGACGAACCCACTGACGATTTCGTTGTCTGTGGTGGGAGCGATACTGGCGGCCAGTTACCCGTTTTTTAAACGTTGGACCCACTGGCCCCAGGTGATTTTAGGCATGGCTTTTGGCTGGGCCATTCCCATGGCCTTTGCTGCCGAGAGTGGGCAGTTGCCTTGGGTATGTTGGATTTTATTTGCCGCCAATGTGCTGTGGTCGGTGATTTACGACACCCAATACGCCATGGTCGATCGTGATGACGACCTGGTGGCCGGGGTGAAGTCCACCGCTATCTTATTTGGCCGCTTCGACCGCCTGGTTATTGGGCTGTTGCAGGTGGCAATGCTGGTGTTGCTGTATTGGCTAGGTATTCGCGCCTCCTTGGTTTGGCCATGGTGGCTGGCGCTGGCGCTGAGCGCCGCTTTATTTGGCTATCACCAACTGTTAATCGCAAAGCGCGAGCGCGGCCCTTGCTTCCAGGCGTTTTTACACAATAACTGGGTGGGCTTGATCTTATTTTTAGGGCTTTGGGCTGCCTTGTTGCTTTGATTTAAGTATTTTCAAAAAATTGGACGTGCCGATAAACGGTGCGCTGTAATCCGTAAAGGAGATCGTTTGCATGTTACGCCGTAGCATCCTGTTGGGTTTAAGCTTATTTGTTGTGGGTCCGTTGCAAGCAGCGGAAGTGAATCTGTACTCGGCACGTCAAGAAAATCTGATTAAGCCGTTGCTGGATCAATTCACCGAAAAAACTGGTGTGAAAGTGAATCTGGTCGCGGGTAAAGCCGATGCGCTGCTACAGCGTCTGCAAACCGAAGGTCGTAATTCGCCCGCCGATGTGCTGCTTACCGTTGATGCTGGTCGTTTGCACCGCGCCGTGGCGGCCGAGCTGACCCAAACGGTGGATTCTGAGCTGCTGAACGATGTGATTCCTTCGCAATATCGTGATCCCGACGGCCACTGGTTCGGCTTATCGCTGCGTGCGCGTCCTATTATGTACGCCAAAGATCGTGTGAAGCCTTCTGAATTGTCTACCTACGAAGATCTGGCCGATGCCAAGTGGAAAGGCCGTGTGTGTATTCGTTCGTCCGGCAACATCTATAACCAGTCTTTGGTGGCGTCTATGCTTGCTGCCGATGGTTTGGGTTCGGTGCAGTCCTGGGCCGATGGTTTCGTTAAGAATTTTGCCCGCCCCCCCGCTGGTGGCGACCGCGATCAACTGAAAGCTGCCGCTGCTGGCCAGTGTGATGTGGCTGTGGCCAACACCTACTACTTGGTGACCATGCACCAGTCCAGTGACGAAGCCCAGCGCGAGGCGGCCAATCAAATGGCGGTGTTCTGGCCCAATCAAGACGGCCGTGGCGCTCACGTGAATGTTTCGGGTGCGGCGATGCTGAAATCCAGCAAAAATACCGACGAAGCGGTTCAGCTCATTGAGTTCTTAGCCAGTGAAGATGCGCAACGTTGGTACGCCGATAAAAACGGCGAATACCCGGTCCGTGCGGGCGTTCCCATGAGCGATTTACTGGCTAGCTGGGGCGAATTTAAAGCCGACGACGTGAATATGCGTGAATTAGGTCGTTTTAATGCAGAAGCCGTGCGCTTGATGGATCGTGCCGGGTGGCGTTAAGCTCGCCACCACGCAAGATCTGGAGAAGGCATGTTCAGGGACAGCCTATTTTTAAATAATGGCTAGTGCACCGACGAGTTCGGGGCCAGCCCTGAGCAGGCAAAAAAGCTCATCACCGCCTGGCGGTGGTTTGGGCTGGGTATGGCTGGTGGCACCCATGGTGGTGTTACTGGCCTTGCCGGTTTTGGTGGTGCTAGGCCAATTCCTGACACCCTCCAGCGAGACGTGGTCGCACCTCGCCGATACGGTGCTGTGGGACTACGTCAAAAACTCGCTGATCCTCACCGCCTCGGTGGGCTTGTTATCACTTATTTTTGGCATTGCGCCCGCCTGGCTGGTGGCCATGTGCGATTTTCCCGGTCGCCGCTGGTTTGAATGGGCGCTGCTTTTACCTTTGGCCATGCCGGCCTATATCATCGCTTATACCTACACCGGTTTATTGGATTTTTCGGGGCCACTGCAAAGCCTGATCCGCGAATGGAGCGGCTGGGGCTATGGCGACTATTGGTTTCCCGAAATCCGCAGCATGGGCGGGGCCATCGTGTTGATGGCTTTAGTGTTGTATCCCTATGTGTACATGATGGTGCGCGCGGCGTTTGTGAATCAGTCGCTGTGTGTGCTGGAGGTGAGCCGTTCGCTGGGGCAGGGGCCGTGGCGTACGTTTTACCGCTTGGCATTGCCGCTAGCGCGCCCGGCCATTGTGGCGGGTGTTTCGCTGGCCATGATGGAAGCTCTGGCCGACTATGGCACGGTGCAGTATTTCGGTATCGGCACTTTCACCACCGGTATTCTGCGCACTTGGTACGGCTTCAACGATTTACCCGCCGCCGCGCAATTGGCGGGTGTATTGATGATTTTTGTTATCGCCTTGCTGGTGTTAGAACGCTTCTCGCGCCGCAATGCGCGTTATCACCACACCTCAAGGCGTCATCAAGCGCTGCGTCGTATTCCGCTGAAAGGATCGCGCGCATGGTTGGCCACAGCGGTGTGCCTGGGCTTGGTGGCTGCAGGCTTTTTAATTCCCGCCGCCCAATTGCTGCAATGGGCTTATAAAACGGCTGCTCATACGCTGGATGAAGCATTTCTCGGCTTGCTGTGGAATAGCTTGTATCTGGCGGCGATTACTGCGCTGTCGGCCTTGGTGCTGGCTCTGTTATTTGCCTACGCCCAGCGTTTATCGAAACGCGCTTGGGTGAATGGCGCGGTGCGCATGGCAGGCATGGGCTACGCCGTGCCCGGCATGGTGATTGCCGTGGGTGTTTTGGTGCCCTTTGGCTGGTTCGACCGCACCTTAGACGACTGGATGCGCGCCCAATTTGATATCAGCACCGGTTTATTGCTGAGCGGCACTTTATTTGCTTTGGTTTTTGCGTATTTGGTGCGTTTCTTGGCGGTGAGTATCAATGCGGTGGAATCGGGTTTAAGTCGGGTGACACCGTCTATGGATGAGGCGGCACGTTCCTTGGGTTTAGGCACCTGGGGCGTGCTGGGGCGCATTCATATTCCGTTGCTGCGCGGCAGTTTATTAACGGCACTGTTGCTGGTGTTTATCGACGTTCTCAAAGAATTGCCCGCCACGTTAATTCTGCGCCCGTTCAATTTTAATACTCTGGCGGTGCGTACCTTTGAGCTGGCCGGTGACGAGCGCTTAGCCGATGCCTCGGCACCCGCTTTGGCCATTGTGTTGGCCGGTTTGATACCGGTGATTATGCTCAGTCGAGCCATTACCAATAGCCGCTTTGAAGAGGAATCTGGGGCGTGAATCAACCATTAAATGTGCAGCAGCTGGGTTTGTCTTATGGTGATCTGCACGTCTTTAACGACGTTTGTTTTGCGCTGGAAAGTGGCGAAATCGGTTGCCTTTTAGGCCCCAGCGGTTGCGGTAAAACTTCTTTGTTACGCGCCATCGCCGGATTCGAACAAGCCCACAGCGGCCATATCGATATCGCTGGCGAAACCGTGGCTGGCCCCCAGTGCTGGCAAGCGCCCGAGCAGCGCCAAGTGGGCATGGTGTTTCAAGATTTCGCCTTGTTCCCTCACTTAACAGTGGCGGCCAATATTGCCTTTGGCCTAGAGCAAAACAAAGCCAAGCAAGGCGAATTTGCCAGTAAAGCCCAGCGCGAGGCGCGGGTGACTCAATTGCTGGAGCTGGTGAATTTGAGCCAATACGCTAACGCGTATCCGCATCAGTTATCGGGCGGACAACAGCAGCGTATTGCGCTAGCTCGCGCTTTGGCACCGAAACCCGCCTTGTTGTTGTTGGACGAGCCGTTTTCCAGCATTGATACCGAACTGCGCGAACAACTGGCAGTGCAGATTCGGGCGATTTTAAAAGCCGAACAAACCGCAGCGATCTTGGTAACCCACGATCAACAAGAGGCTTTCACCATTGCCGACCGTATTGGTGTGATGCGCGATGGGCGCTTGCGGCAATGGGCGCTGGCGGCAGAAATTTACCGCCGTCCGGCCGATCGGGTGATTGCCGAGTTCATCGGACGTGGGGTGTTTATCGACGGCATCATGAGCGACGCCCGCCATGCCCAAACAGCCTTAGGTGAATTGCCGGTGGACTATGTGGCGGCGGCCGTAGATGCCGAGACCAGCGCTGATGAAGCGCGATCAGGCCAGGCGGTGCAGGTTTTAATTCGCCCGCAGCAGCTGAGTGTGAATACCGACGACGGCGTATTAGCGCAGGTGGAACAAACCCGATTTCGTGGTGCCGTAAGCGATTATCACCTGCGGGTCGAGCATGAAGCTGGCGCTCAGCATTTGATTTGCGAAATGCCCACGCGTAGCCAAGGCAGCGAGCACCACAGCCAGCAGCTGAAAGTGCGCTTTAACGATCGCCAAGCTTTGGCTTATCCGCATTCGTCTTAGTTCATCACCAGTTGTTTATTGAGAACCCACGCCCTAGATTCACGACCCTGCTGTAGGCCAACGATGTATGGGCTTAGGGTGTGCGTGCCAAAGCCCATACATCCACCTGTTTAACCCCTGCCCGTTGTAGCTGGCGTGCGCAGGTGCGTATCGTGCTGGCCGTGGTGATTACATCGTCTACCAAGGCCACATGCTGGGGTAGGCGGCCTTGTGTGGCGAACGCTTGGCGTAAGTTGCGTTGGCGCGATTTCAAATCTAAGCCCGCCTGGGCCGTGGCTTGGCGCGTCCGGATAAGATGCTGGCTTGAAACCGACACTTTGAGCTGGCGGCCTAAATCCTTGGCGATCATCAAGGCCTGATTAAAACCCCGTTGCGCTAATTTTTGCCGGTGCAAAGGCACGGGAATAATCAACTGGGGTAGGGCGGCTTGATCTTCGATGAGCGTACGTGCCAACAGCTGGCTCAATAGGCGACCATATTTGAATTGAGCGCGGTACTTATAGTGGGTTAACCAGTGGCTCACCGGTGCTTCATAGCGTAGCGGTACCCAACAACCCTGAATGGCCGGTGGATCTTTTAAACAGCGCCCACAAACACTGTGCTCACAGATGGGCTCGGCGCAATGACGACAGGCGTTTTCGAGCCAGGGCAGTTGGCGTAAACAGGGGGCGCATAAGTCTAG
>JAKSCJ010000270.1 GCA_022360675.1 Lysobacterales bacterium | reverse complement strand
TGTATTCCTCAATTTGCGCGTGCAAACGGCGGCAGTAACCGCAGTCGATGTCGGTGAAAACATAGACATCGTACAGAGGATCTTCGGGAGCAAAGGAAATCATGCTAGCGGTGTCAGCACCGCCCATCAGCTCACGACGAACACCTGACATGGCTTCTTCAGTCAAGTCAGTACGTGTTTCGAGATCGAATAATTTCCCTTGCATCAGGTAGTGACCGTCTTCGCTGACGTAAACCACCATCGAGTCGAGGGTGACTTGCTTAATGCCTTTCATCGGAGAATCGGCAATGGCCATTTTATCGGAGTTGGGCAAAATTTTACCCAGTGCTTCCCGCACAGGGTCTTCCGCCGCATGGGCCAGCGACACGCACAGCATGGTCAATAAAAATAGTGCAATCCGTCGAATTGAAGTCATAAGATGTAATTCCTGAAATACAACGTGAAGCAGTTCGCGTTTGACCGCGAATTTCACCAAAGTTTCCACATTCTAACCGATATTAATGACCGCGCCAGCTACTCTTTCATTACGTTTTAAGTGCGCTCACAGCCTCAACGTCAATACTTAGGCATAAAAAAACAATAACTTGGCCGCCGAACCTGACCTTTATCCACAGGGCAGACCATGGAAACCGCACGCCAAATGATACGAACCACAGCGCGTAATCCGCAAAGCCTGGCAAAACATATAGATTCCGTTCGCTAGCTATGACCCCTTATTTAAGCGCCGCCGCTTGCCCACCGATGGCCACGCGCTTCTCCAAGTGCTCCAATAGATTTTGCGGCGGCAAATATCCCAACACGACCGAACCATCACTCAAGACAATGGTTGGGGTGCGGGTAATACCCATTTTTTGCCCTAAAGCCAATTGTTCTGCAATGGGGTGGGTACACGCGCTGGATTCTGGCTGCTCACCCAACTTCGCGGCAGTAAAAGCTTGCTGTTGGTTATCGGCACACCACACATTAGCCGCCTTCTCAAATGAAGGCGAAGCCAAGCCAGAGCGGGGTAAAAACATATAACGCACAGCTATTCCTAAGCGATTGTAGTCTTCTACTTGCCCATGTAACCGTCGGCAGTAACCACAGTCGATATCCGTAAACACAAAAATCTCATGCTTTGGGTTTTCTGGTGCAAAGCTGATCATTTGCGCTGTATCAACTTTTTCAATGATACCTTTGCGCTGCTCCGACACAGCTTCTTCGGTAAGATCCATACGGGTTTTTAAGTCAAATAACTTACCCTGAATCAGGTATTGGCCATCCTCACTGACATAAACCACGTTAGCGTCCATGGCTACTTGTTTATAGCCAGCAATGGGCGAGTCACTAATAGCAACCGTCTCAGCATTGGGTAAAACCTGCGCCAAAGCGCTACGAACAGGGTCATTTGCCTGCGCATATGTCGCCATGAACAACATTAACAAAAAAAGAACCCAGGCCGCTTTATCTCTCGTGGGTTGCATAGCCAAATATTGGCGATCAATGCGTTGATGCATTTTCCATTCCCAAGTCG
>JAKSCJ010000127.1 GCA_022360675.1 Lysobacterales bacterium | reverse complement strand
GACCAACCCGATCTCAAACTCCCCGGCTTAATGTTTGCCGCAATCCAATTGCGTGAAATGGGTGCTGCCAGTGTGAGCTTGATCGCGCCTTATTTACCCTATATGCGCCACGACGATCGCTTCAACGAAGGCGAGGCGCTTAGCTCACGGATTGTCAGTCGTTGGCTGCAAGGCCATTTCGATGGCCTGATCACGGTAGACCCTCATCTGCATCGCTACGAGGATATGGCCGAGCTCTATCAAATTCCCACCATCACCCTAAAGGCTACACAAGCCATGGAGTCTTGGCTGCAAAGCCATTGTTCACAAGCTTGTATTATTGGCCCCGATGCTGAAAGCGAACAGTGGGTAAGGCCCCTGGCAGAGCGTTTAAATGCTCCGTGGTGGGTGCTGCGCAAAGTGCGCAGTGGCGATCGTGATGTGGCGGTATCGACAGCTGGTGCAGAATACAGCGACGATGAGCAAAGCTTGATCGAGCGTCTGCGAAACGGTGCACTGACACCCGTTTTGGTGGATGACATCCTTTCTACCGGAATGACCATCAAGCAAGCGGCCCATCAATTAGACGCTTTAGGAATTGGGCAGGCCATCTGTTTAGTGACCCATCCTTTATTTTCCGATCACCATGCACAAGATGTGGGGCCTTTTACCCTGGATGCTTGTGTGCGCGAGGTGGTTAGCAGCAACACGATCCATCATCCCAGTAATGGCTTGGATGTGGTTCCGGTGTTGGTTGAAGGCCTAAAAACCTTGCTCAAGTAGGTGCTAGCGGCTGTTTTTCTTGTGATTTGATGTTTTTTTGGCCGATTTCGTAGAAAGAGCTGGCTAATATAGTGCATCTAATCGCCATTAAGTTTACAATGTACGGTTTATGTCAGCGGATTACCCACAACATCTTGACCCTTGGCGGGCAGCGTCTGATGAATGGCAACTACAGGGCACGATTCCTGTACGCCAACTGAAGCGTTTGCACGACAAGCTGGAAATGGACGCGCTTTCCTCGCAACACGAGGTGGCGTTTAGTGCGGATTTCTCCACCGACGGCGACGGACGTCCTGTGATTCACTTGTGTTTAGATGCGCAGGTGCCTTTGTGCTGTCAGCGCACTCTACGTGTGTACGACCAAGCATTAAGCTCAGAGTCCCAAGTGGTGGTGGTGGAAAGTGATACCGAGGCTGAGTTGGTCGATGAAGACTTCGAGCCGGTATTACTAAACGAAAAACTGCTGGCCGTGCGTGATTTGGTCGAAGAAGAACTGCTATTGGCGATTCCTTTGGTTCCGATGGATCCACAATCGTCAGAGTTAAGCGACACTGCTGAAACCTCCGCTAACGAGGTTCAAGCTGCGGCTCCAGAATCTTCTGAGCCCGCAGAAAACAGTGGAGGTGATACTCGCAAGGCTTTTGCCGATCTGGCAGCGATGATGGCTGCTCAGAAGCGCGATCAATAAACACCATTGCAGTGTTGCTGCACAACATAAAAAAGCGATTCGTCACCGGGTAAACCGCTGTGAAGCGGCACTGAACTCCAGTGTGATGGGTCACCATTGAACTTGCACTGAAGTCGCTAAGCCATGCGGCTAGTGCTACTCGTTTTTGATGATATAAGCCGCCAGCAACGGCGTTTTAGGAGTTCAACATGGCTGTTCAACAAAACCGCAAAACCCCCTCAAAGCGTGGCATGCGTCGTTCTCACGATGGTATTACTGCACCGGCTCTGTCCGTAGATGCCACCAGCGGTGAAGTTCATCGCCGTCACCATATTACTGAAAAAGGCTACTATCGTGGCCGTAAAGTACTGGAAACTGAAGTCGAATCTTTCGACGAAGAATAAGCCTGCATTCGTTTCGCTTATTCGCCTTTCTTTTGTGCCCGAGCTAAATTCGGGCACATCCCCTATGCAATCCTTGATGCCTGTTGTATCGTTGGACATCGCATAACGGCCTTAGTGATCAGCCCATGAGTAAGACTTACGCCCGTATCATTGGCACAGGCAGCTATTTGCCTGAAAAAGTGATGACCAATCATGAGTTGGAGCAAATTGTCGATACCACCGACGCTTGGATTCAAGAACGCACTGGCATTCGTGAGCGTCGCATTGCCGCTGAAGGCCAAACCACCGCAGATCTTGCCGAACAGGCAGCACGCATCGCTTTAAAAGAAGCCGGTGTTGCTCCTGAAGAGGTCGATTTATTGATCTTGGGCACCACTACGCCCGATATCGTTTTTCCCAGTACTGCATGCTTATTGCAGCACCGTTTAGGTTGTGGCGATTGCGCTGCGTTTGACGTTAATGCCGCCTGCTCAGGCTTCATTTACGGCCTTTCCATTGCTAATCAATACATCCAAGCCGGTACGGCTAAAACCGTGTTGGTGATCGGCGCTGAAACCCTGTCACGCATGCTGGATTGGAACGACCGCTCCACCTGTGTGCTGTTCGGTGATGGTGCCGGTGCGGTGGTCTTAAGAGCCGATCAAACGCCTGGGATCTTATCGACCCATATCCATGCTAACGGCGCTTACGCCGATTTGCTGGGTGCCGATGTGGGTGTATCGCGCGGCTTTAAAGAAAATGAGAAAAACGCTGGTTTGCGCGTACATATGCGCGGTAATGAGGTTTTTAAAGTGGCGGTGCGAACCTTAGGGCGCATTGTTGATGAAACCTTAAAAGCCAACGATATGACCCAAAGCCAAATAGACTGGTTAATTCCACACCAGGCTAATTTGCGCATTATTCAGGCAACAGCCAAGAAATTGAGCATGCCGATGGAACGCGTCATTGTGACCGTCGATAAACATGGCAATACATCCGCAGCTTCCGTGCCTTTAGCCTTAGATGAGGCGGTACGAGGTGGCAGCGTAAAACCCGGTGAACACCTATTGCTTGAGGCATTTGGTGGTGGCTTCACCTGGGGTTCAGCACTGGTGCGCTACTAAAGGGTTCGCCTCCAAGGGGTTCGCCACTAGTAGAGCCGCTGGCGAAACACTGCTTAATCGATAGCGGGTTTGCTGGCATGTAGTGCGGTATCGGTCTCGATGCCCTTTCCATTCGACACAAAAACAAATGGCCTGAGCCTTATAGGCTTGGGCGGTTGCGGGGAGTTATTCCATGGCTTTAGCACTTGTCTTTCCCGGTCAAGGTTCACAATCGGTGGGCATGTTGGCCGAGTTAGCTGCTGAGTTCGATACGGTAAAAGCAACTTTTACCGAAGCCTCAGAAGCGCTGGGTTACGACCTATGGGAAGTAGCCCAACAAGGCCCAGCTGAACGCTTGAACCAAACCGAAGTGACCCAACCTGCGGTATTAACTGGCGGTGTTGCGGTTTGGCGTGTGTATCGCGAACTTGGCGGTACGATGCCAGCCTTTATGGCAGGCCATAGCTTAGGCGAATACAGTGCTTTAGTGTGCTCAGGTAGCATGGCATTTACCGACGCCGTAAAGCTGGTGGCAGCACGGGGCCGTTTCATGCAAGCGGCCGTTCCCAGTGGCACTGGCGCGATGGCAGCCATTATTGGTTTAGCCGACGAACAAGTCGCCGAGGCCTGTGGTCAGGCCAGCGAGCAAGGCCTGGTATCGCCGGCCAATTACAATGCACCGGGCCAGGTGGTTATCGCTGGTGAAAGCGCAGCGGTGGCAGCAGCGGGCGAGGCGGCAAAAGCCCTAGGCGCACGCAAAGTGATGCCTTTAGCGGTGAGTGTGCCTTCACACTGTGCATTAATGCAGCCTGCGGCAGAACAGTTGGCTCCCTTGTTACAAACAACGGCCTTAACAGCGCCTGAAGTTCCGGTATTACATAATGTAGATGCTGCAGCGCGCAACGATGCCAACGCGATTCGTCAAGCGTTGACCGAGCAGCTGTATCAGCCGGTGCGCTGGACTCAAACGGTAACGCATTTGTTGGCATCCGATGTGGATCAACTGGCAGAATGTGGCCCGGGTAAAGTGTTAGCTGGCCTAATTAAACGAATTCATCGCAAAGCCTCGGTGGCTTGCTGGCAAGACGCCACCGCTTTGCGCGATAGTGTTAGCGCTTAATTTTTAGCGAGTGTTAAAGACAGCTATTTAGCCAGGAAGGCGCTGTCGGACATCAAGCCTGACTTTGAACAAGCTACGCGAGAGTGATCTGGCGCTGGTGATCAAGTAGGGCAAACACTGACATTGACATAAAAAATAGCAACAACAGCGGCACAATAGATCACGTTGTTGATTGCTGGGGAAGAAAACCATGAGTTCATCATTAACTGGTAAAGTTGCCTTAGTTACCGGCGCCAGCCGTGGTATTGGTGCCGCGGTCTTAAGCCAATTGGCGGAAGCCGGTGCTGAAGTTTATGGCACTGCCACCAGTGAAGCGGGTGCGGCGGCTATTAGTGAGCGAATTGCAGCGGCCGGTCACAAAGGTGCGGGTATCGTATTAAACGTAAACGAGCCTGAAAGCATCGACGCGGCGCTGAAAAGCATCAACGAGCAAGCCGGTTCTGCACCCACGATTCTCGTGAATAACGCGGGTATCGCACGCGATCAGTTGTTAATGCGCTTAAGCGAAGACGACTGGAATGCGGTTATCGATACCAATCTCCGTTCTATTTATCGTCTCAGCAAAGCCTGCATGCGTGGCATGATGAAGGCGCGCTGGGGCCGAATCATTAATATCTCCTCCGTTATCGGCCTGATGGGTAATGCGGGCCAAAGCAGTTATGCGGCAGCGAAAGCGGGCATCATTGGCTTTAGTAAGTCTTTAGCTCGCGAAGTGGGCAGTCGCTCGATCACCGTGAATGTGGTCGCTCCCGGCTTTATCACCACCGATATGACCGACAACCTAGACGATGCACAACGCGATGCCCTGTTAAAAGACATCCCACTGGCGCGTTTGGGGCAGGTAGACGATATCGCGGCTACCGTGGGCTTCTTAGCCTCTGAAGGCGCGGGTTATATCACCGGCGAAACGCTGAACGTTAACGGCGGCATGTACATGCATTAATTCTTGTTTAGGTGGCCTTGGGTGATTGCTTTCGCCAAAGGCGTCCCCATATTTCGCCCCTGAACGACGGATTCGGAATTTGCATCGTTATGATGTGCATCAGCTATGGCGAATGTATTTGCCATTTTTGATGTGATTATGATGTGAATTCAACGATTTACTTGTTTTTCTTAAACTAACGTCCCTGTTTAAGCTGAACGCTTTTCTTGCTGAAAAGTGGCGGCGCAGGGCCAGTTTCTCTTACAATCACGGCGTTTTACGCTAACGACTAAGGAACCACAGACCATGAGCAGTATTGAAGATCGCGTGAAAAAAATCGTGGTAGAACAGCTCGGTGTTAAAGACGAAGAAGTAACCCCAAGTGCTTCTTTTGTAGACGACCTGGGTGCTGACTCACTGGATACCGTTGAGCTGGTGATGGCACTGGAAGAAGAATTCGAATGCGAAATTCCTGACGAAGAAGCAGAGAAGATCACCACAGTTCAACAAGCTGTGGACTACGTTAAAGGTAACGTCAGCGAATAAGTTGTGATGCGGGGCGTCGTGCTGGTTGCGGCGCTCCGAATCCATCAGATTACAGGTATTGTGTATGCGTTCTGCACGTCGAGTCGTCGTTACAGGCCTGGGTATTATTTCTCCTGTGGGAAACAATACGACCGCCGCCTGGGACAATATTGTTAACGGGCGCAGTGGTATTCAACCATTGACGGCCTTTGATGTTAGCGCCTTTGCTAGTCGTATCGGTGGTGAAATCAACGATTTCGATGCCAGTGAGTACATGGCGCCCAAGGACGTTCGCAAGTACGACCCCTTCATTCACTATGGTGTTGCCGCCGCCGTTCAGGCGATGGAAGACAGCGGTTTGGAAGTGACTGAAGAAAATGCTCATCGTTTTGGTTGCATGATTGGCGCCGGTATCGGCGGCATTGCCACCATCGAGAGCTCTTATAGTAATTTCGTAAAGGGCGGCCCGCGTAAAATCTCGCCGTTCTTTGTTCCGGCCACCATTATCAATATGGTGCCTGGCTTGTTATCCATTCGTTATGGATTACAAGGCCCAACTTACAGCATCGTTTCTGCGTGTACCTCGGCCAATCATAATATTGGTGATGCGGCACGTTGCATTGCTTATGGCGATGCCGATGCGATGATCGCTGGTGGTGCTGAATATGCCACCACACCCACCGCTTTAGGCGGCTTTGCATCAGCAAAAGCAACGTCAAAACGTAACGATGACCCACAAGCGGCAAGCCGCCCTTGGGATCGCGATCGTGACGGCTTTGTGCTGAGTAATGGCGCGGGCATTTTGCTGCTCGAAGAATACGAACACGCCAAAGCTCGTGGTGCGCATATTTATTGTGAACTGGCTGGCTTCGGCATGAGTAGTGATGCTCACCACGTAACCCAGCCGCCCGAAGGTGGCGCGGGCGCCGCACGTAGCATGAAACACGCGCTGGACGATGCCGGTGTGGATGCCGCCGATGTGGATTACATCAACGCTCATGGCACCTCCACGCCGTTGGGTGATCGTGCCGAAAGCGATGCGGTGAAAAGCACTTTGGGTGATTGCGCCAAAGAAGTACCGGTGAGTTCGACTAAGTCGATGACAGGCCACTTATTGGGCGCTGCTGGTGGTGTTGAAGCGGTATTTACCGTTTTGGCCATGCGCGACGGTGTCGCACCGCCCACCATTAATCTGGACAACCCAGATGAAGGCTGCGACTTAAACTATGTCGCCAATCAGGCACAGGAACGTGACATCAAGATTGCCATGTCCAACTCGTTTGGATTTGGTGGCACCAATGGCACCTTGTTGTTCCGTCGTATTGAACAATAAACAGGTGTTTCATCTAAGTGCGTAGCCAACAGGCTGAAGTACAGGTCCGGCAGCTTACACAAGCGCCGGACCTGTTACGTTTACAAGAACGATTTCCTCAGCAGTATCCTTTCTTGCTCGATAGCGCTGGCGGCCCTAAAGCGCTGCGCCGTTATTCGTTGCTGTTACGAATTGATGCCGATGCCGAGCCGATACGTGCGCAAGCCGATCACGACGGCTTCCTGCAACAATTGAGCCAATGGCAAGCTGAAAATCAGCTGACTTTGCCTGAAGACTTCCCCTGGCCATTTATGGGCGGCTGGTTCATTTACTTAGGTTATGAACTCGCACGTCATATCGAAACGGGCTTGGCGTTGGCTGATCCTATTCAAAATACACCAGATGCAGGCGCGTGGCGCTGCCCGGCGGCGGTGATTATTGACCACCACCGCGATTCCGCTTGCTTGATTGCCGAGCAGGCCGAGTTGTTGGAGCACATGCAAGAGGAGCTGGATCAAGCCTCGTTGCACGAGCCTGAATCTGAGCCCGCCAGCGACGCTTGCTTGCATGGTTTAACGTTGTCGGTGGATGATCCCGAGCATTACCGCCAGGCGGTGAAACGGATTAAAGACTACATCTTGGCAGGTGATGTTTTTCAGGTGAATTTATCGCGCGCCTGGCATGGTATTTCAGACCGGCCACTGGATTTTGAGTTCATCACCCGAGCGTTTAGTAGAAATCGACGATGGTCAGGTGCAGGTTCGCCCCATCGCAGGAACACGCCCGCGCTCGCAGCAAGAATCCCAAGACGCAGCACTCAGTGAAGAGCTTTTACTGAACCCTAAAGAACGCGCCGAGCATGTGATGCTGATCGATTTGGAGCGCAACGACTTAGGTCGAGTGTGCGAGGCGGGTTCTATCGAAGTCTCAGAGCTGATGGTGATCGAAAGCCATGCTCATGTGCATCATATTGTGTCGAATGTGCGTGGCCGTTTGCTGGCAGATAAAAACGCCAGCGACGTCATTCGCGCGGTGTTTCCCGGCGGCACGATCACCGGTTGCCCGAAAGTGCGTTGCATGGAAATTATCGCCGAGCTTGAGCCCCACGGGCGTGGTTATTACACCGGCTCTTTGGGTTATTTAAGCCGCCACGGGCATATGGATCTCAATATTTTGATTCGTACTCTGGCAGTGCGGGGGGCGCGCTTATCGTTCCGCACGGGGGCGGGAATCGTCGCCGACTCCGATGCCCAGCGCGAAGTGGACGAAACCGTGGCCAAGGCGCATGGTTTATGCCTCGCTTTGGGTGTGGCTGGCGCAGATGTACAAGCAACACCGCTTACATCGCCGTCTGCCTCTTAATGTCTTTTTAAGAGATTGGGCGGTCTGCCCAATCTGCTGTGACGCGCGTAAATTTTGAACAGGGAAACCAAGAGTAATGACAGGAACCCCATTATTCCTTAACGGCGAACCGGCCAGTGGCGACTGGTGGAACCGTGCATTGCTCTACGGCGATGGTCTGTTTGAAACCATGCTGTGGGTGGCTGGTGAGTCGTCCATGTGGCCATGGCATTGGCAGCGTTTGGATCGTGGCTGTGCTCGCTTAGGCTTAAGCCTGCCCGACGAAGCGCAGCTCTACGCCGAATGCCAAGCAGCACTGACCGCTGCTGAAGATCTTGATGCCACCAGCGCCCGTGTGATTCGCCTCACGCTGTTTCGCGATAATGAGGGTGCTCGTGGCTATCGTACAGGCGGCATTAAGCGCAGCCATCGCTTGCTTAGCCTACATCCCGTTCCCGCTGGCCAAGGCCAGAGTTTAAGTTTAGGCGTGAGCAGCGTGCGCCTGGGTTGGCAGCCCTTATTGGGCGGGCTAAAGCATCTTAACCGCTTGGAACAAGTTTTGGCTTCGGCTGAGTGCGAAAAACAAGCCTGGGATGAAGCCTTAATGCTAGACCAAGGCGGACGATTGATTAGCGCGGTGATGGGCAATATCGTCTTCCGCATGGATAATACCTGGATGACCCCGCCCGTGGATCGCTGCGGCATTGCTGGAGTGACACGACAGTGGTTATTAGATGACGGCCCGCTGCCTATTCAAGTTTGTACGATTAGCGAACATCAGCTCGATAAGATACAAGAAATCTGGCTGACCAATAGCGTGATGGGCGCCCGCCGTGTGAAGCAACTCTCGGGCCGCCCATTGGCGTGCAGTGATGAGGCGGAGGCTATGAGCCTAGCGGTGGCGCAGCAGCTCGGGCACGCTTAATGCGCGATGCTTCGCCAGTTCCATTAGCAACAATTAAAACGAAAACCTATGGGAGCCGCCATGCGTTGGATTCTCGCCATCATTCTCATTGTTGTTGTTGCTGTCGGGGGAACGGCGGCTTATTTGTATACCGACTTCCAAAACTTTATGCAGCGCCCTTTGGCGATATCTGCCGACGATGAAACCCTGCTCATTCCCCATGGCTCTTCGTATTCCGCCATGGTTCGCCAACTGGCAGAGCGAAACTACACCCAACTCAGCTGGCACTGGCGGGTGCTGGGCAAACTACGTCAGGAGCAGGGGCGGGCCCAGTATCAAGCCGGCGAATATCAACTCAATATGGGTGCGACACCGAATCAAGTTTTGGATCAAATCGTAGATGGCGATGTGGTACACCGCAGCTTTACCATTATCGAAGGCTGGACCGCCGCTCGTATGCGCCAAGAATTAGCTGAGGTTCCTGCCATTTTGCGTGTCACTGCCGATTGGGACGATGCACGCTTGGCGGCTGAATTGGGCATTAGCGCACAACACCCCGATGCCAATATTCTCGAAGGTTGGTTTTTACCCGCCAGTTACGATTACCACCGCGGCCATAGTGATCTCGATGTCTTAAAGCGCGCCCATGCGGCTATGCAGACGGCTCTAGACAGTGCTTGGTCGGCGCGTGATGAGGGTTTGCCTTATCAAAACCCATACGAATTACTCACCATGGCTTCTATTGTCGAAAAAGAGACGGGCAAAGCCAGTGAGCGGCCTGAAGTGGCTGGTGTATTTGTGCGCCGTTTGCACAAAGGCATGCGCTTACAAACCGATCCCACCATCATTTACGGTTTAGGCGCGGCTTTTGATGGTAATTTAAAACGTATCCATTTGCGTACCGATGGCCCGTACAATACCTATACCCGTTTTGGTTTACCG
>JAKSCJ010000061.1 GCA_022360675.1 Lysobacterales bacterium | reverse complement strand
GTAAACAGTGTTTTATTGAGCTGGCTGGTTCCGGCGGGTGGAATAGCGCCGTAGATATGCTGGGTGACATGACCGCCTGCGGCACTATTATTGGCGGCGATGGCGCTGTGGTTCACTGAATCTAAATTCCGACATTCTACCGCGCTGGCATGCGTGCTGAATAACAAGGTGGCGATGAACAGCATGAAGCATTTTAAGCTGGTTTGGATTTGTGCTTTTGGCATGATGAATACTCCTATCGTTAGTAACGTTAGAGACGATAGAAAAGCACAAGACAAGTCGATACCAACAATGATCAAAGCACCGTTGCAAAACCGTATTAATGGATTGTCGAAGTCAGTTTTAGTTTAGTGAATAAAAAAACGCGGCCATAAGCCGCGTTTCGTCATCGTTTAAAAAAGCACCATGGCAATAACCATGGCGCTTTTATCTCAGTTTTTATTCCAACACATTGCCATCGGCATCGATGTAACGAATTTGGTCGAAGCCGAGTTCGTTTAAGCCGTTTTCAAATTGTGCGCGGTCGCCCACGATGACCCAGGTCAGTTGATCCGGGTGGAGTTCGCTGCGGGCGGTGCTGTGGATTTCGTTGAGATCTAGATTATTGTAAGCGGCGGGTAGTTGGGTGACGTAGTTGTCGGGGCGTTCGAACACGTGGTTGTTACGCATGGCACCCAAGACCGCACTGGCGGTTTCGAATTGGCCGGGCAGGCTGTTCACATTGTTGTTGATGATCTTTTCGAGTTCTTCAGCACGCGCGGGGGCGTCGCCTTGATACTCGGCCAGTTCACGCAGGATTTCTTTAATGGAAGCCACCGTTTTATCGGTTTGTACCGGCGCGTAGATTAACCACGGGCGTTGGCCTTTAGCATTTTGAGAGAAGGTGTACGCACCGTAGGCCCAGCTTTTATCTTCACGCAGGTTCATGTTTAAACGCGCGGTGAACGCACCACCGAAGATCTCGTTCATGGATTCGAACAGGAGGTAGTCTTCGTCGCCAGTGGAAGGCACGACATGACCGCCAACGATCATACTTTGCGGCGAGCCGGGTTTATCGACTACGTATAAGACAGATTCTTGCGGCAGATTGACCGGACCAATTTCCTTAGCCGGGCGTGCGATGCGTGAATCTTTCCAGTTGCCCAGATAGCGGTTCAACACGGGCAGGATTTCGTCCATGGTGGTGTCGCCAGCTACAAAGATGGTGGCGTTGGAAGGGCGAATCCACTGACCGTGGAAGTTTTCCATATCGTCGCGTTGAATGGCTTTTACCGAATCCTCGGTGCCTGAACCGGTTAAGGGAATACCGTAGGCATGGCCTTCGCCGTACATCAACGGTGGCAATAAGCGCAGCGCTGAAGCCACGGGTTGGGCTTTTTCTTGCTGAATGCGGGCCAGTAAAATTTTACGCTCGCGTTCCAGATCTTCCGAACGGAAGGCCGGATTGCGAATGATGTCGGCGTATAACGCGACCGATTCGCTCAGATTATTTTTCAGCGCCGATAACGCAACACTGGAAGTATCCAATGAAGAGCCGGTACCAATGCTGGCGCCTAGGGTTTCGGCTTTACGTGCCAGCTCGACACCGCTGCTGTCTTTGGTGCCTTCGTCCATCATGGCCATGCTGAAGCCAGAAAGACCCAAAGTGCCACCCGCATCGGCGGCAAAACCCGCGTCAAATAAGGTAGAAACTTGAACCACTGGAATGGTGTGGCGTTCGGCCAAGACCACGGGAATACCGTTTTTCAGCTTGGCGCGTTGAATTTCGGGGAATTCCAGCGCGGGCATGGCACCCACTTCAGGCAGTTTGCTGCGATCAGCGCCACCACCGTTGGCTTGATACTCGGGGTAAGGCATTACATCCAGTTGGAAGTAACCTTGGTTCAACCACTGCTCGGCTGCTTTGCGAACACTGCTGCTGCTGGCGTCGTTAATCCAACCTAACCAGGTATTGGTGTAAAAGCCGGGATCGTTAGCGTACAGCATGCCTTCCGAGAGAATGGTGGCTTTACCGCCGAAACCACCCACTTGTTCCAAGCCACGAATAAAGCCCGCGTTGGTGCCGGTGACCGAGCGTGCTAAGTCGTCTTTATTGGGGCCTTGGCGCAGGAATTTTTTAACCTCTTCATTGATGATGTCGTTTACTTCATCAATATTTGCGCCGGGTGCCAGCGTGGCGACGATATCGAAGGTGCTGCTGAGCTGGTGGGTTTCTACGCTGGCAGAAACGCGTGTGGCCAGTTGTTCTTTTTCAACCAAACGTTGATACAGAATGGAGGTTTTGCCACCGCCCAGCACATCGGCTGCCAACTGCAGTAACGCGCCGTCGTGGGTGGTGCGGCCGGGTATAGCCCAGTGCCGATACAAACGGGCTTGGGGCACGCGATCGAACATGATTTCGCGGGTGGTGGTTTCCAACTGGGGAACCCAGGCTTCGCGATGGGTAAGCGGTGGGCCGGCGTCGATATCGCCGAAGTATTTCTCCATCAGCGGGCGCGCGGTGGCGGCATCGATATCGCCAGCCAGAGT
>JAKSCJ010000428.1 GCA_022360675.1 Lysobacterales bacterium | reverse complement strand
GAGAGGATGGTCAAATCTTAGGCGAGCGCGAATGCGGCACCATTTTCGTGCGCGGTACCAGCGTCATGACGGGTTATTTCAACGACCCTGAAACCACCGAGGCCATGCTGTCGTCCGATGGTTGGTTAAATACGGGTGATTTGGGTTACATGGCTAAAGGTGAAGTCATTATCACCGGACGCCAGAAAGACCTCATCATCATCAAAGGCCGCAATATCTGGCCACAAGATTTAGAATACGTGGCCGAGCGCCAAGATGCCGTTCGCCCTGGCGACGCTTCAGCGTTTTCTATTCCGGTCGAAGACAACGAGCAAGCGGTGATGGTTGTTCAGTGCCGCCAAGCCAATGAAGAAGCACGCCGTGAGCTGGCTGAGAGCATTCGTAGCAATGTGCAGGCTGAGTTCGGTATCGATTGCCTCATCGAGCTGGTTCCACCGCACACTTTGCCACGCACATCTTCTGGCAAGCTATCTCGCTCTGGTGCCCGCCGCGACTTCCTGCAGCGCCACCAAGAAGTCGACCTCAAGCGCGAAACCGTACACGATGCGGTATTAAGTATCGCCAGCTAGACTCGAACATTTCGCTCGATCTTCAATAAACCCTGCTGCGATACCTTCCGGCAGGGTTTATTTTTACGCCATTTTTGACTCATTTCGTTGTGCCTAATATCACAGCACGCCGACTCAAACGCCCGGAGCCTTAAGTGAGCAGCATTCAAATCGCATTAACCGGCGCCACCGGCTTCATCGGCCAACACCTGCTGAACGCCTTATTGTTTAACGCCCCTTACCAAGACGAAGCGCATGGCTTATCGCCAGCTCCACGTGGCATTAGCGCGCATGATGTTCATGTTCGCGCGCTCATTCGTAACCCAAAACGTGCGCCCATAGCGGGTCTGCAAATGCCTGGGGGCGATTCACGGCTAGATTGGATTGAGGGCGATTTAAACAACACAGAGGCCCTAGAGCGCCTTGTAAGCGGTGCTGAGGTGGTGATTCACAACGCAGGCGTGGTGCGTGGTCGCAGTGCCGAAGACTTTCTCAAGGTCAATGCTGATGGCACCGAGCGCATCGCACTGGCGGCTCGTAAGGCCGGAGTAAAGCATTTTATTTTGGTGTCTTCTCTGGCCGCCCGCGAGCCGCAGTTATCACACTATGCCTACAGCAAGGCTGGTGCCGAATCACGCCTAAAAGCATTGGCAGACTTAAACTGGAGTATCGTTCGCCCGCCTGCCGTTTACGGGCCCGGCGATAAGGAACTGGCGCCTTTATTCGACAGCATGCGTAAAGGCGTTGGCGCTCATCCTGCGGGAGCAGATAGCCGCTTCTCAGTGATTCATGTGAGTGACTTAGCGCGTTTTATGCGCCAGTTAGCTTGGAGCGGCCTCGCACTCGATGACAATCCCAAGCCTTTTGGCCACACTTTCGAGCCCGATGACGGTTCAGGTGGGTATCGCTGGGAAGACATTCGCCAGTGTGCCGAGCAAGCATTCCAGCGCAAGGTTCGCATGATCGCCGTGCCGCGCTTCGTTTTAAGTACGGTGGCGCAGATGAATCATTGGAGCAGCGGGCTTTTGTCGTACGCACCGATGTTGACACCCGGCAAAGTCAACGAGCTCACACATCACGATTGGACATGTAGCCCCCTGCCCATTGCCTTGCCATGGCAAGCCCAGGTGAGTTTAAGTCAGGGTTTGCTTGAGTAAGCCCATAAACCACTAAAGCGTGGGTTATTTGTGTCCGAAAACCTAATAAAAACACTATAGGCCGAAAGCCTCAGGTTATATGGGCTGTTAATTTGCCTCAAATGGCCATTATCAGTGTCAATACTGGAAGCGGCGGTTACTGCCGCCACTTCCCAGAGCCTTTAAAGTCTGAACCTTCAAAACTACTGATAAACCGCCACACCATCGATCCAGGTACTGACTACCTTCAAGTCCAAAATTTCTTCGGCCTTAAGATCCATGATGTTTTCATCCAAGACGACAAAGTCGGCACGCAACCCCGCTTTTAGCTGCCCTACTTCATCTTCCATAAAAGCTGCATAGGCTGCATCGCGCGTGAATCCGGCAATCGCTTGCTGAATACTCAAGCGCTGATCCGGATACCAGCCGTCTTCGGGCATGCCTTCATGATCGGCACGGGCGATAGCCGAATACAAACCGAACAAAGGATTTGCCGATTCCACAGGAAAATCTGAACCTAAAGCTAAGGGCACCGCGGCACTGATAAAGCGCTGCCACGCATAGCCTCCCAAAATACGCTCGGAACCCACTCGCTGCTCGGCCCAGGGCATATCGCTGGTGGCATGGGTCGGTTGCATGGAAGCAATAAGCCCTAGTTCGCGGAAACGGGAGATATCCTCAACCTGGACGATTTGTGCATGCTCGATCCGGTGACGGCCCAAATGGTTAGGCACTTGCTCCATGGCGTCTTGATAGGTATCGAGCACCTGTTGATTGGCTGCATCACCAATCGCGTGGGTATTAACCTGCAAGCCACAGCCCATGGCTTTAGCCACCAAGCTCAACAACGCCTGGTTTTTATGAAAGAGCAACCCTTTGGTTTCCGGCGCATCGGTGTAGGGTTCGATCATAGCCGCACCTCGGCTACCCAATGCACCATCGGCATATAACTTCACCGAACGGGCCAACACTCGGCCAGCATCATCTTCAATTGGGCCCATTTCACACAAGCGTGCCAAGGTCTCGTTAGCACCGTCAGCCATGGCATAAACCCGCAATGGCAAACGTCCTTCGCGACTACGCTTCAAATAGAGCTGCAGTAATGGCCACGAAGTGCCGGCCTCATGCACACCCGTCAAACCAAAACGAGCGGTTTCTTCTAAAGCGTAATCTAGTGCGCGCTCCATTAAAGCCTCGTCGGCGACAGGCACCGCCGCTTGTACCAAGTCCATGGCACCATCAATGAAAATGCCATTCGGCGTGCCATCTTCATTACGCATGATCAACCCGCCATCGGGCTGCCATTCTCCCTCTAGACGCTGCTTGACCAAATCCATGGCCGCACTATTCGCCCAAGCGGCATGACCATCGACCCGGCGCAACCACACCGGACGATCGGGGAATAAGGCATCGAGATCCAGATTGGTGGGGAATGCCTGCCCCGGCCAGTCATTTTGATCCCAACCTCGGCCTAGCAACCAAGAACCTTCAGGTAATTGCTGGGCGTGTTCTTGCAGGCGCTCCAGTGCTTCTTCTAAAGACTCAGCGCCCACCAAGTTGGCCTGCATTTTGGTCACGCCCAGATTGTACAGATGGCCGTGGGCGTCGATTAAACCGGGAATAATCGTTTGGCCTTCAAAATCAAGAACCTCTGCCTCGGGATAACGCTTAGCTAAGGCATCACGATGACCGGTTTCAAGAATCTTTCCCTGGGCGTCATAAACGAGGCTATCAACTTCTGGTTGCTGCGGATTCATGGTGTAAATATGCGCAGCATTAATGCGGACCAGGCCATCTCCACTGGGAGTATGGCCCGCGTTCTCTGTGCAGGCATTGAGGGCTAGCATCATGCCGGCGGCTAAAGGCAAGAGATTACGAAGTGTCATGGAACTGTCAGCATATCGTCAAAGGACTGAAAACATGCCTGTTTAAGCTGCCAAAAGTCAATAAAAAAATAGCGGGCATGGACAAAGTCACTGAACTGAAAACCGCGCGCAGCGTCCGTACGGTATGGATTTCCGATGTACATTTAGGCTTTCCGGGCTGTAGTGCCGATCATCTGGCCGAGTTTTTACGCTCGATTCGTTGCGAGAAGCTTTATTTGGTCGGTGACATTATTGACTTCTGGTATATGAAACGGCGGCCCTACTGGAGCCAGAGCCATAATAATGTGGTGCGTTGCATTCTCGGTAAAGCGAAACATAGCACCGAAGTGGTGTTCATTCCCGGCAATCATGACGAGAACCTGCGCGATTACGACCAATTAATGCTGGGCAATATTCGTATTAGCTTAGACGATATCCACGAAACCTTAGATGGTCGCCGTTTGTTGGTCACCCATGGCGATCAATACGACTACGTCATGCGCCATTCCCGCTTTTTAGCCGTTATCGGCAGCTTTCTCTACGACTGGCTTTTGCGCGCCAATCGCCTGGTGAACTGGGCTCGGCGCAAGCTAAAAAAAGATTATTGGTCGCTGGCGGCTTACTTAAAGCATAAAGTTAAAAATGCCGTGCAATATATTGGTCAATATGAAGAAATATTGGCATCAGAGGCCGAGCGACGCAAGGTCGACGGGTTAATTTGCGGTCATATTCATCATGCAGAAATCAATCGTATTGGTGATGTGATTTACATGAACTGCGGCGATTGGGTCGAAAGCTGCACCGCTTTGGTGGAATGCTGGGACGGCACCATCGAGCTGGTTCATTGGGCGGATAAACACGAAGTGCTGAAAACACTAGAGCCCCAACAAGCCGTTCACACAAAAGAAACGGAAACCGCCACCGGAGCTGTCGCATGAAAATCGCACTTGTATCAGACGCTTGGCTGCCTCAGGTTAATGGCGTGGTTCGCACCTTGCAAAACACACGCGACGAACTCATCGCCATGGGACACGAGGTTACCGTCATTGGCCCAGATCGATTTCGGACCGTACCTTGTCCTAGTTATCCGGAAATCCGTTTATCGGTGTGGGCCGGGCGCAAGGTGGCCAGCATCTTGTCGGCAGGTCAGTTCGACGCTATCCATGTGGCCACTGAAGGTCCATTGGGATTAGCCACACGGCGCTGGTGTCAGCGCAATGGCCGCGCATTTACCACCTCGTACCACACCCGATTTCCCGAATATGTGCGGTTACGTGCGCCCATTCCTCTCACCGCCAGTTACGCTTGGCTGCGCCGCTTTCACGGAGCAGCAAGCCGCACCTTAGTGCGCACCGCCACCCAGCGCGACGAAATGAAGCAGCGTGGCTTCTCGAATCTCGCGATTTGGCCGGGCGGCGTCGATACCAGTCTGTTTCGGCCGTATGAGAAAGACTATTTAAACCTGCCTCGCCCTATCTCATTGTATTTAGGCCGGGTGGCACCTGAGAAAAATATCGAAGCCTTTCTCAAGCTAGACATTCCCGGCACCAAAGTGGTGGTGGGCGATGGTCCCTCTCGAACGGAGTTGGAAAAGCGTTACCCCAACACCCAATTTTTGGGTTATCGACACGGTGAAGAGCTGGCACGCACGCTGTCGGCCGCCGATGTTTTTGTCTTTCCCAGTCGCACCGATACTTTAGGTTTGGTGATGTTAGAAGCCATGGCCTGCGGCGTTCCCGTGGCAGCATTCCCGGTGCCCGGTCCGCAAGATGTGGTCATTGATGGTGCCACCGGCAGTTTAGACGAGAACCTGGAGCAGGCGGTATTTAAGGCCTTAGCCTTAGATCCAGAGGCCTGTATCGACTACGCCAATGATTTTACCTGGCGCCGCTGTACCGAACGCTTTGTGCAGTTTTTAACACCAACAGAAGCAATATTGGAAAGCACCGCACAGCAGGCCTAGAGCATAGTAAACACAGTTAAGGCCCGTATCTTTCGGGTTATATCATTACGCCCCCATTTGATAGCGCTGTACAATTTCCACTCAAGCACACAGCGAGATCTGCTATTACGAAAGTGATGGCTGAGCTCGCCCAAGCTTTGCCATTTATAGTTTTTACTTCATACATCAATGACTTGCGTAGCCAATAGTTTCACAAATCACAGCATTACGAGTCAGTAACTTCGTTATTCATCCTCGGTACAGGTTTGTCGTGTCATAAAACAGCGTGAGTAATTTGCTACACTTGCGCCGCTCATATAACTGGCGGTTCTATACAAACCAGCTAGATTTTCATGTTGAACCTAGTCTCACGTCAGAACAACAATAAACAAAAGGTATAGATCTTTATGACAGCTCCAACCCTTCTACGCTTTGCATTCATCGCAACGAGCTTACTGATGTTAGCAGCGTGCAGTTCTTCATCTGAACTCACCATCAACAAGGCCATAAGCACACCGGTGGACCACGAGGAATCCATTCAGCTGGTAATCAATACCAAACTACCTGAAGATGCCGATGAGGACGATCGTGCAGATGCTATGCAAGTGGCCACTCGCTTACGTGGCGAGCTATACAGTCGCTTAGTCTTTGAAGGTGTATTTAAGCAGGCGTATCACGTCGGTCAAGACAACGACGCTAAGTACAAGTTAGATGTTTCCATTAATGAAACCGACGAGGTCTCCCAAGGCGCACGGATCTTTCTGGGCGTGTTCGCTGGTAAAAACGAGCTAGCTTTAAATGTCGTGCTGACAGATCGCAGCACCAACGAAGTACTGACCGATTTCATCGTTACCGGCAAATCAGCTTCCCACCCTTTATCTTCTGAAGACGGCATGGACGACGCCATTCGCGAAGCGGTGGATCAAATCGTTCTGACTTTACGCTAGATTTCAGTCGCTGACCGCAGCGGCAGCGTCAAGTCGAACGCCAACTAAAGTCGCTGGCCTGGTTATTGTTCAGGCCAGCGAATCGAAATCTTTTTAGCTTGGTAACTGGCCAGTCGCCAGCAACGCTTCCCATAGCTCGCTGAAGATTTGTTGTGGTGTTTTTAGTTCACCCGCCTGCAAGCAAGGCAGAACCGTCCATCGCTGGGATGCCGCTAAATCCTGATAAACCCGGTAAACCTCTTGTAAATACCCCGCTTCGGCCTCTTGGATATCGCGTTGTTTATCGGTGTAATCGCGGGCTTTTTTCTTCGCTACCAGCTCCCAGGCCACATGGGGAGGCACATCGATAAAGAAATTCACATGGGGTCGAGGTAAACCAAAAACCTGGTGCTCTAACTCATCATTCCAGTGGTAAAAGGCTTCTCGTTCTGCAGCAGGCAAACGAGCTCCTTGATGGGCAGTATTGGAAGCCACGTAACGATCGCAGACTACAATTTTTCCGCCAGCTAAGGCTTGCTCTAGCTCAGGCTTGGCCTGGAAACGATCGCCAGCGAATAAAATTGCCGAAAAGCGCGGATGAACTTGCGCTAAAGTTCCGCGTTCTCCGTTTAAATAAGCGCCGACTTCACGCGCGAAAAACGATTGCCCATAACGTGGAAACGACATGGTGAGCACCCGCTCATCGCCATAGCGATCGCGCAGTGCGTTCACCAAAAGTTGGCTTTGCGTGGCTTTACCACTTCCATCAATACCTTCGATACAAATCAACATGGCTGCCAGTTCCACTATCTATGTTTGGACGAATCGTTAAGGAGTACAATTGGGGAGCGCATTAAACCATAAACGGCCGCAAGATCGTATGCGTATCTGATCTACCGTTGCTTCTTTACAAGATCATCTTCCATTTAAATTAGAAGCAGCGTCAAGTAGTTGCGCTAAGTTACGGAAGGCAGGACATAAAATAGTAATTTTCGTATAATAGGGCCATGAATAATTTTGCCCGTCGTGTTTTCACACCTACCGAATTAAATCGCGATGTTCGCGTTCACCTAGAGGCCGGCTTCGGCTTGGTGGATGTGGAGGGTGAAATTTCCAACCTTGCACGCCCCGCCTCGGGCCATTTGTACTTTTCGATTAAAGACCAAAAAACTCAGATTCGCTGCGCTATGTTCCGCAATCGGGCCACGTTAATGAATACCCGTTTGAGTAACGGACAGCAAGTGCGCGCCACTGCGCGAGTGAGTTTGTATGAACCTCGCGGCGACTACCAGCTTATTGTTGAGCGCATTGAGGCCGCTGGCGAAGGCCGTTTGCGTCAACTTTACGAGCAATTAAAGCGCCAACTCAGTGCCGAAGGTTTATTTGACCCATCACGTAAACAGGCATTACCGGTTCTGCCACGACGCATCGGCTTAATCACTTCAGCCAGCGGTGCTGCCGTACGCGATTTACTCCATGTACTTCAGCGGCGTTTTCCGCTGGCGCACATTCGGCTGTATCCCAGCGCAGTGCAGGGCCAAGAAGCACCAGGTGAGCTACAACGCGCTTTGCATCTAGCCATTGACGACGGCTTTGCCGATGTTTTAATCATTGGCCGTGGCGGAGGTTCGCTGGAAGATCTTTGGGCCTTTAACGACGAAGCCTTGGTGCGTCAGGTCGCTGCTTGCCCGCTACCTATCGTTTCAGCAGTGGGTCATGAGGTAGATTTTAGTTTATGCGATGAAGCCGCCGATGTTCGGGCTCCCACACCCTCGGCCGCAGCCGAAATGGTATCGCCCGATCAATGGGTGCTACAACAACGGATTGGTCAGTTGCGGGCACGATTACAACGCGACCAAAGCCGGCGTCTGGATTACATCGCCCAGCGCCTCGATCATATTCGCCATCGTTTACAAAACGCGCATCCACGCCAGCAGCTACAACAACAATATCAACGGTTGGCGCAGTTACAAGCACGGCTTCAGCAGCAGACCGATAACCGCATACGCTTTTCACAGCACCGGTTCGCGCTGGCAGAGCAGCGTTTGCAGCATCACGATCCGGCACCACGTATGATGCAGGCACGGCAGCATATTCAGCACTTACAAAGCCGCTTACGCGATCGTAGCGAATATTTACTCAGTCAGAAGCAACAAAATTTTGCTGCTTTAATTCGCTCGTTACACCAGCTAAGCCCTCTCGCCGTCTTAGCGCGCGGCTATGCTTTGAATACCGACGCGGAGTCTGGCCAGGTCATACAACAACACCAAGCGATGAAAGCGGGTCAAGAAATTCGTATCATTGGTCGCGATTACGAAGCCCAAGCCACCATCACCACCTTAACGAAAAAACCCGACACGCCTGACGCCGTTTAAGCCAAAGCGGTATCATGAAAGCATGAGCCACGAAACATTGCTGAACACGATTCAGCACGAAGAAGAAATTAAGCGCAGTCGCTTTATCGCCATCGCCGCTCCCTGCCCCAACGAGACCGCCGTTCAGTCGTTTCTCGCGCAGCACCATGTCTCCGAAGCCAATCACAACTGCTACGCGTGGCGTATTGGCCAAACCTACCGATTCAACGACGACGGCGAACCTTCAGGCACCGCCGGCAAACCCATCTTGCAAGCCATCGACGGCCAAGGTTTAGACCAAGTGGCGGTGGTAGTTATTCGCTATTTCGGCGGCATTAAGCTGGGTGCTGGTGGCTTGATTCGCGCCTACGGCGGCAGTGCCGCGCGATGTTTACAAAGCGGCGAGCGCAAAGTTCTCATTGAGTATGCAGAGTTCGAATTATCGGTACCCTTCGAGCACTTAGGCACTCTGCACCACGCCTTACCCAGCTTTCAAGCCGAAATCATTAAAGAACATTATGAGGATCAAGGGTTAAGAGCAAAAATCAAACTTCCAAAAGCGGAGTTTGAAGGCATGCAGCGCCAGCTGAAAGATGCCAGCGGTGGGGTATTAAAAATTACCCCGGCCGAGGTAAGCCAGCCGGGGTGAGTTTGGTTGTCAACTATTACTGGGTCGGGCAGCAAATCGCCGTTGTATAGTTGGGGCTTTTCGACGATTCGCAGACTCCGTTCCACGCATTCAGCGCAAATGATGGGAAGCTATCGCTAATCTCGTCGTCATTTCGGCATTCCACACCACCACTGATTGCGATTTCGCCAGCAGCACAAAAAGCGACTCTTTGGCGGAATGCTGACCGTACACGACGGCATGCGCCTAAATTAGCATTACCACGAGGGCCGGCAGGACCTTGGGCTCCGTCCCTGCCGTTGGTTCCGTCCCTGCCGTTGGTTCCGTCTCTGCCGTTGGTTCCATTAGTTCCATTCCGTCCAGGGGCGCCTCGCGCTCCAGGAT
>JAKSCJ010000112.1 GCA_022360675.1 Lysobacterales bacterium | reverse complement strand
GCCGCCCTTCTTGACGTCCTTTTTGACGCATATCTTCGGTAGCGTCTTGGCTTGCTTCTTGATGGCTTGCGCTAGCGCCTTGTGTTGCCGATGCCGCTTTTGTATCAGCCTTATTTTGCGCTTGCAGCCCCCGTTGCCGCCGCAACGGTGCCCGGGCCATGGCGGTGGTGCGATTACTCACCACGATCTCGCCTTGTTGCGAAAACTGAGTAATAAACTCCAACTCAAAACCCGCTTTATTCAATTCCACCAAGCGCGCGGTCAGGCTTAAGTCGTAAGCTTCGCTGGCATTAAATTGACCATGCAAGGTGACATCATTGCTTAAGTGCACCAAGCCCGCCGGCGCAAAAGGGAAATCTTTATGCGCTAACAATTGCAGCTGGGCATGCTGCCCCAAAACATAAAAATATAATGGATGAACCCGTGCCGTTTCGCGCGTGTCGTTTAGACTAAAAAAGTCCAAATAACGTTGATAATGCGCACCAGAAAACGCGACGGACTGCCAGCCCATATCGACGCCCGCAAATTCAATATCTCGGTGCTGGCGACGCTTTAAGCGCGGCACAATTCTCAAGTAATCAAGCAACAAGTTCGGCAAAATCAAGCTTCCAGTGTGAAGTCGGCCAGTATCAAATCGGCACACCACGATCAGCACCATGGCAGCACTGATCGTAGCATTGGAAGTCGAGTTTAATCGCCCTAGATGATGGAATCAAAACAAGAGCTTATAAGCGAGCCCACAAGCTCAGTGGCAGCACGCAGTGCAGCTTAGCGGCTTAAAACTGATACGCCACATCCACACCATAAAAACGCGGATAACCCCGGCGCGAAATGGGCGAGCCCAAGGCTTCACCCTGACCGCCGATGGAGAACTGATAATTCTCATCGAACAAATTGCTGACAAAGGCCGCCACCGTCCAATGGTAGTCGGCCGAAGTCCATGCCGCCCTGAGATTTACTAAATGGTAGGCATCAATACCCCGGCCCGGATTTAAACCACTGTTATCGACCCGGTCGCTGGTGTAGCTGTAATCACCACGCAGGCGTAACTGGCTGCCATCGTTTAAATACCAGCTGTATTGCGCGTTGGCATTCACACTATGTTTGGGCACTGAAGATAAAGGCTGGCCGGTGAGGTCGTCGTCTTCGGTATCGCCGGGAAAGAAGTTATAGCGGGTAATTTCGGTGTCGAGATAACCGTAATTTAAACCTAAAATTAAACTACGCCAGGCACGCCACGCCAGCTCCAACTCCACCCCGTGGCCTTCGGCATCGGCATTGCGCACATTAAAGGTGGGCACCGTGCCTTCGGGGCCGCTTAAGCGCAAAATTTGTAAGTCGTCGTAGTCGTAATAAAAGGCCGAGGCATTAAACAATAAACGCCCACCCAGCCATAAAGACTTCAAACCAATTTCGTAATTGTTGACGTTTTCCGGATCAAAGGGTTCGTCTAAACCCAAGGAATTAAAACCACCCGCTTTAAAGCCTTCAGAATAGCTGGCATAGGTGTTGATTTGATCGCTCCAGCGGTACTCCAACACCGCTCTGGGGGTGATGGAATCCCAATCGTCCTCCTGCTGGGCGGCGGGCGAGAATTGATCGAAGAAAATAATGCCAAAGGGAACCGGATCTACACCGGGCACCGGAATGACGAACTCGTTTTGGTACTCGCTAAAAATGCTGAAGTCTTTTTCGTCGTAGGTGTAACGCAGGCCCAAGGTCAGATCGAGTCGATCGGTGACGGCATAGCTCACATCGCCATAAATGGCATAACTATGGGCCTCTAAGGTGTTGAAGGTTTGCTCTAACCAATCACGCCCTAGATTGGCCTGCACCGTGGCGGCCACCAATTGCTCCACACTCAAACCCGTAGCCCCCGCCAACTGCTGGAACGCCGGACCAAAGGCGGTCTGGAAAAAACCACCCAGGCCCGCACCCAAAGGCACCTGGGGAATTTGTTCGGCGGGCACACCGCCGCTGAACAAAAAGAAGGTATCCAGCGAGTTGGTGGTGATCAACACATCCGACTCTTGCTCGGCATCTTCATAGAAAAAGTTCGCGCCCAAAGTCCAGCGTAATGAACCATCGTTATTCGACTGTAAACGCAGCTCCTGGCTGAACTGGTATTGGTCTTCGCGGTTTTCAGTGGCGAAGAAAAAACGTGGATTATCTGAACCATCTTCGTCTTGCAGATTACTGGAATCGAACTCGCGATAAGCGCTGATGGCGGTCAGTGTTAGCGCATCCCAATGGTGGGTGTAGGTGGCTGAAACCCCAAATACCTCGCGCGCCTCGCGGGAGTCTAAGTCGGTGGCAAAGGGGCCGAAGGGATCAGCGGCGCTAATGGCCGGATTCAAGCTCACCCCCTGCTGGGCATCTTGGTCGATATCGTCGTAATCCAGCCGCAGCAATAATTCGGAGCGCGCATCGATATCCCACAATAAGCCTAAGCGAAAGCCGTATTGTTCTTCGTCGTCGAGATCGGGGCCGTTGGGGCGCTCGATCCAGCCATTACGGTGATTAAACACACCACTGGCGCGCAGGTAGATGGAATCGGTCAAAGCCGTATTGAATAAGCCCTCGACCCGGTGGCGATCGTGAT
>JAKSCJ010000117.1 GCA_022360675.1 Lysobacterales bacterium | reverse complement strand
TCTGGCATGGTGGGTATGGTCCTACTGGCCGCCGTTAGTCAATGCTTCGTGTTTGCTGTTATTTCACTGATGCCGATTAACAATGATGTTGCATCACCAACCGTTAATACGCGGCCACGCTTGCACACGCTCATGATCTTGAATCACTTGATAAGCTGAAAACATCGCGGCAGTGGCACAAGCATGATTGGGTAACACGCGTAGCAAACGACCAGCGGGATACTCCTCAGCCGATAAATCATGCCCATGACGATGCCTGACTACGCCATGCTCTTGATTAGTCGCACTCACAATCACATCGGCCATCACATGACCTTGTTCATCGCACACCACGCCATAGCCTTGATCCACGGCTTGTTGGGCGGTGCCGCGATCACGCGATAATGCCATCCAACCGGCGTCGATAATCAACTGACCAGAATGATGCCCGATCACCGAGGTCAGCACACTGATGGCGATATCTTCCACTTGGCACACCCCTAAACCCGCCATCACTAAATCGTGAAAGGGATAAACCCCGGCGCGGATCTCCGTCATGCCTTCAAGGGATTGTGCATATTGTGCCGTTGGTGTGGAGCCTAAACTCACCATTTCGCAAGTAAAGCCCGCCTTTTGCAAAGCAGCCACAGCATGCAGCATGGCGTTACGCTCTTGCTCGGCCATCGCTTTAATGGCATCGACACTGCGGCAATCGTAGGAACCACCGGCATGGGTCAAAACGCCACGAAACTCAACCCATTGGCTTTCAGATGCGTGTTCAGCAATCAACAGTAAAGCAGGATCATCGGCCGCAATGCCCGCCCGATGGCCATCGCTATCGATTTCCACCAAAAAACCAAAACTGATTTGTTCGCGTTCACCGGCCGCCATTAAAAACTGCACTTGGGCCAATGAATCCAATAAGACTGTGAGCTTCACGCCCTGGCGCAACAAAGCCGCCACCCGCGCCAATTTATTCGGCGCGATACCCACGGCATATACGATGTCGCGATAACCATGCGCGGCGTAGTATTCAGCCTCGGCCAAGGTCGAAACCGTAATGCCTTGGCTTTGCAAAGAGCGGGCTAGCCCAGCATCGCCCAGGGCTTCGCTCACTAAGTTCATCACATCGATGGACTTTGCCGTTTTGCCATGCGGACGCAGCACACCATCCAAAGCAGCGATACGACGATGCATACGCTGAACATTGGCTTTGAGTTTTTCTGGATCGAGCAATAAGGCGGGGGTTTCTAGTGAAGCGATGGCGCGGGTTTCAATCATGCGCGAAACCTTTGGTGGAATCGTAATTTAAGCAATAAGAATCAAGAATAACCGAGAGCTAAAAACCGCCCCGAGCCAAAGTATGGCTCGGGGCGATCTCACACCATAGCGAGATTGGTTTCTCTTAGCAGATTATTTCTTCTGATAAATCTCAGCGCCTGAGTCTTTGAACTCTTGCGATTTTTCTTGCATGCCCAACTCCACAGCCGATTGCTCGTCTACACCTTTTTTGGCGGCATAGTCGCGCACGTCTTGGCTGATTTTCATCGAGCAGAACTTCGGACCACACATGGAGCAGAAGTGGGCGATTTTATGGCCTTCCTTCGGCAAGGTTTCATCGTGGAATTCCACCGCGCGCTCGGGATCTAGACCTAAATTGAATTGATCTTCCCAGCGGAATTCGAAACGCGCTTTCGACAAGGCATTGTCACGAATTTGCGCCGCCGGATGACCTTTTGCTAAATCAGCAGCGTGGGCGGCAATCTTGTAGGTGATGATGCCTTCGCGCACGTCTTGCTTATTGGGTAAACCCAAATGCTCTTTCGGCGTTACGTAACACAGCATGGCGGTGCCGTACCAACCGATCATGGCCGCGCCGATA
>JAKSCJ010000498.1 GCA_022360675.1 Lysobacterales bacterium | reverse complement strand
CGCCACCATAGTCGGCATTGGCAATAAACACGGTGCGACTGCCGTTGCTACTGGTGGCCGGAGCACGATTCTGCGCAAAGCGCACAATCAAGCTGCCGTCTTTGGTTTCGACCTGGCTATTGGCCGACAAGGTCATTTGGCGTACCGCCATAGTGCCCGGCGTGCCGCAGTTGGTATCGACCCGCACGTTGTCCAGCACCAGGGCCGAATCGAAGGTGCGATCCGATTGATCGGCCACGCGAAATTGAAGATTAATGCTGTTATCGCCAGGAATCGCGCCAGGAACCGCCACACATAAACTATTAAAACCGGGTACACCAAAGCGCAGCTGCGTGCCGTTGGTGGGGCCACCGCCACTCACATTAAACTGGCCACCAGGCCCGTCTGGCACATCAGGAAAGTTTGAAGCACCGCCGGGTTTATTGGTACTACCCGAGTGAATACGCGTGCCGCCAACGATCACATCGAAAATATCGTCGAAGTTATTGCCTTGGTCTTCTTCCGAGGAAGGAAACGACCAGTCGTAGCGGATCACGGCAGGGAAAAAATTAAAATTGAGCGTGGTCGAGAGCGTGGTAATGTCGTTATCGTTAATGGTGTTGCCATCAATACGCGCCGTGGGCCCGTTCACATTACCCGGCCCCGTACTTAACAAGGCCATACGTGTGCCGTCGGTGGCGGCCACTTGGTTATTTAGATTCGCACTCGTCAGGCTGTTTGCACGACCAGCACCGCCTAAGGTCCAGCCGGTTAAACCGTTTTCGAAACTGCCATTGGCTGGCACTTGGGCATGAGCGGTATTCAACACGCCCACAAGAGCCCATAAGCTGGTGGGAACAGCTAGGCGCAAGAAAGGCCCCATTTCGATGTCTCCCAGTCGTTTTGACGCGCCATCTGGCTGCTGTCAAACGCTTATATTTAGTAGGAAACCATCCTCAGAATCGTTGCACGCCCTCACATTACGGCCGTGCAGCCCTCCTTGCGCAAGCCCAAAGTACCTCGCTGTCATTTGGGCGAGTTTTGATGATAGCTAACTTGCTGGCTCGTTGTCTGTAGCGAGCTGTCTCTCATGCGCAATTATTCTGATAAACGCGCCTTTAAACACACTTTATTCGAACGAACGTACTGATAAAGTTTGTTCAGCCCGCATCAAACGCCTATACATCTCCACCATTGGCCTTGTCATTGATTATGAAGCCTGGCGCTTTCAAGTTCATCTAAGCTCAACAATTACCAACTTTAAGGCGACTCAAAGCTGTTGTCGTAAACCGCTTCTACAGGCGCTGGAAAAGCAGCGCACCACGCGCCTTGAGGCGGCAAGGCATTGCTTTGGTTGCAGGCCACATTCAATGCACTGCGTAAATTAGCCGACTGTAAACCCATGCTGGCGCTGATGCTGGGCATCGCATCGACATTTTGGTATTGCACCACGACTTCGCGGCTGGCCGGATAGAGCAGAATCTCAAAGCTCAGCTCGTCGCTGGGTGCGCCATGTAAAGCCCAACGGTGCCATTGCAATACCGTACAGCTTTCGCCAGCCAGCGGACCCACTCTGGGGCAGCTCGTGAAATGCTGGAAAAAAATCTGTCCCGCATCGCCAGCTTCCAGATCATCATGAAAGGCTGCTACCCGAGCAAAACTGGATGCGCCATTGTCAGGCACCGCAGGCAGGCTGCAGTCATTACTAAAATCTCCACCGTTTTCGGCAGCCAGATTCTCTGCAAAGGCAATATAACCATTGCTCGAAATCACTAGGCTCTGATACCAGCGGCCGTAGAACTCTAAGCCTTCAGGCAAACTCAATTGCACACCGCCATCATCGCCTGCCGGATCACTACCCGACGCACTTAAGCTTAATTCACTGCCACTGCCGCTGATATCGATCCACTGGTTGGCGCATTGAGCGCTTTGTCTCAATTCGTAACCGAAGCGATCTGCTTCAAACGACACCGTGCGTTGCCCAAAAGAGGCAGCGCTAAACGCCATCAACACGCTACTACATAAAAGCCATATCAAAGGCCGTATCACTCGTTGTTTGGTCATGGTGCATTCCTTTCTTTATTACGCTGAGTAGCGGTAATAAACAAACCGCTAAACAATTCCAGATTGCGATCATCATTGCTTCCCAGCGGGTCATTGCTGCTCGAAAAATACAGCCGAATATTGCCTTGGGCGTCCGCTGCTGCGGCCAGACCCAATAAATTATTACTGGTGAAGGCTTCACTCACCAATTGAGTTTGAGGATCAAGAACATTCAGTGCCAGCGCTGGCATCGATGGCGGTGCCAATAAGTCGATACTTTCATACACAATTTGTAAAGTATCGCCCTGCTCGGCCAGTTTTAAGTTAATGGGAATTCGATCAAAGCGACCGAGGCCCAAAGGCTCGGCCATATCCAATAGGTGGCGATGGCGATGCACTAAAAAATTGCCCGCAATATCGCGCTGTACGAAATAACTTTCTTGCCCATCACGGGACTGAGCAACCGTATCGAGAACGGAAAAGTTGTTGGTTTGCGTGAGCTGCTGGGTATCGGTATAAGCGCCGCCTTCGTGGGTAAAGCGAAACACTTCCATATTGGCATCATGGTTTTCTTGAGTGTAGTTACAGTTCGCACTCACCAGCACAAAGTAGCGTCCACCACTACCGGCAATTTGCGGATTAAAGTTATTGCAAGCCGTGGTTTCGCGTAAGGTAAATTCGGTGTCGTTCCAATACACCAACTCACGGCTACCATCTAAGTTAAAGTTCGGTGCAATGCCATCGCCGCAATCGCTCAGAAACACGATATGTTGCCCATCATTACTGACCGCAGGTTGTGTGTTATTGCAGTCATCGGTTTGGGTAATCGCCTCTAAACGACCAATGCCATCGCCGCTTAAAAAACGCACCCGATAAATTTCCAGGTTATCATCGGCCTGGGCACGGGCAGAAATGACGCCATATTCGCCATTAGACGACACATTCAACGAATGTACGTTATCGCCTGTCCACGAGCTGATTCGGCGAATGGCACCATTGCGGTATTCGTACACCTGCTCTAACAAAGAGGGGTTACCACCCAAATCGGCGCTGGAAATAAACAGCACCCGATTTCCATCTTGGCTGGCTGCGGGAATGCGGCTTTGGGAAAAGCGCACGATGATGTCGCCGTTTTTCGCGATACTCACATTCCCTTCGGAATGAGTAAGCTGTTGTAAACGCAAACTCGTAGCAGCACTACAGTGTTCTACCAACTGAATGCGATCTAACAGCAGCGCGGAATCGGTGCGTCGATCACCTTGATCTGCCACACGTATGTGCAGGTTTAATAACTCACCCTGCCTGCTGCTTAATGGCGCGCAAAAGCGTTGCCAAGCAGGAATACCACGATTAAGCTGCGTACCTTGTACGGCACCAGAACTGGCCAGCGTTACCGCCTCGCCGTTGGGCGATGACACATCGGGAAAACTAGAAACCGCGCGCAGCTTCGGCGCACTCCCGGTAAGTAAGCGCTGCCCATTGAGTGTGATTTCAAAGACATCATCAAAGGCGAGTTCATCACGCAGTTCTGAGGACGCAAAGGCCCAGTCAAACTCGATAAACTCGGCATTCGGTGGATGGATCGTTGTTGTCGATATCGCACTGATATCGAAATCACTCACCACATTGCCATCAACACTGGCCGAGCGCCCACCACGCACACCCGGGCCGGTACTCAATACCAACACATGGTTGCCATCGGTGGCTTGTAAAGCCCCGAGGAATACATGATCAGGAACGCTTTCGACTTGTTGGGTACCACTCACCTGCCAGCCTCCCAGCCCTTGTTCGAAGCTGCCATTGGTCAAGGCCTTTGCGTGCATCGAGAACAACATTCCCCACAACATAGCCAACCATAAGCAACATAGCGATAACTTCGGCTTCGCACTCATCACCGGTCTCCTTCATACGCTCACCCTGCGATAGTGCTTCCCTTTGGAATGTTCAGAGCATTGCAGCTAACAATGAGGCAACATTCAGAGAGGCGGATCCTTGCCCGATCCAGGAAGCGGTAGCTCCTGAAACTTAGTTCAGACCATCTATCGCTGGCGTACCAGCGCGATGAGGAAACAAGTGGTGTCGAAATTTATCAATTAGTTAAAAATGCTATTTTTAACCATTAAATGGAAGATAAATCACTAGTGCCGTTCAGCACTAGGGCGCCATCTCCACAATGCCTTCAAACAATTCCTGGTTACCGTCACTGTTGGTGCCAGCGGCGTTATTGTTCGCCGAGAAAAACACATGCGGAGTGCCGCCCAGCGCAGCGCCACTCACACCGCTTAGGCCGCCAGTGGCCGTACTTTCTGTCACTAGCTGTGTTGCCACATCGATATGCCCAATCACCGAGGAGAAATTGAGTAAATCTAAAGCTTCAAAAAAGATATTGTTTTCGTTATCGGCGCCATCATCCACCATAAAGCTGGCGTTAACGATTAAACGATCGGGCCTGCTCACACCCATGAAGGTACTCACACCGGTATTGTTGTCGTAACGGAAGACCACAAAGTTACCGCCACTATCTTGCGAGATATAGCTGATAAAGCGCCCATTCCGGTTGATATCCACAGGATCCAGAACCATGGTGGTATCGTCGGTATCGGTAATTTGTTGGAAGCGATTCCCGTTACGATCAAAACGAAACACCTCTAAGCTGCCATCATCGTTATTGCCGGCAAAATTACAGGTGGAGGCAAAGGCCACTAAACGTCCACGATTAGTCGCTTCAATGGCAGGACCAAAGCTTTGGCAATCTTGCGTTTCATTCAGTACAAAAGGCCCGTTGTTCCACTGCACAATTTCCCGATTAGCATCGGAGTTAAAGCCTGTTCTTAAGCCATCACCACAAGTGCTCAGGAAACTGATTCTGCGGCCATTATTATTCACTACAGGTTGAGTGTTATCACAGCCTTCGGTTTCAGTAATCTCTAGAGCATTACCTGGATTATTTAAATCGTAACGAAGAATTTCCAGGTTATCGTCTGGCGTGCGCCGTGCTGCAACAACCACGTACCGGCCGTTGTCGGAAATATCGACACTATGCACTTCATTGCCGGTGAAATCGCTTATGCGCTCGATCGATCCGTTTTCCATCATATAAACTTGCTGCAACAACGATGGGTTGCTGCCGCTATAATCCACATTGGCAATGAACGCCATGCGCTGCGCGTTAACACTCATGGCCGGTGCACTATTTTGCGCAAAGCGGGCAATAATGGTGCCGTCTTTCGCTTCCACCTGACCATCGGTGGTAAACGTCATTTGACGCACGTTAATACTTCCTGGCGTACCGCAGTTGGTATCGATTTCCACATTGTCGATAACCAAGCCCGAGTCGAACTGGCCATCACCCTGATCACCCACTGCAAACTCTAAGCGCATCTGATTTTCACCCGGTTGTGCGTTGGGAATCGCGGCGCAAAAATCGTTAAACTCAGAGATGCCATTTTGTAGGTCAGTGCCCACGGTGCTACCGCCACCACTCACAGCAAAACGGCGGCCCTCGCTGAGCGGTGCATTAGGAAAGGAAGAATTCCCCTCAAAGCCTTTGTTCGCGCTACCGGTATGGATAGAAACGCCATCGATACTGACTTGAAAGAGATCATCAAAAGGGGGATCTTCGTTTTGCTCTGATGAAGGAAACGACCACTGGTACTTCACAACAGCGGGGAAGAAATTAAAATTCACCGTGGTGCTCAATGTACTCACATCCAGCTCATTTCCTGCGCTGTTATCGCGGTTACGGCCGGAGTTCTGGTTGAGATTACCGGGTCCGGTGCTCAGAAAAGCCACCCGACTACCATCGCTGGGCCTAATTTGATTATCGAGATTAGCAGCAGTCAGGCTTTCGGAGCGGTTTGTACCTCCCCGCGTCCAACCATTTAAGCCATTTTCAAAACTGCCATTATTCACTTGCGCCCACAGCGAAGCGTTGCTGCTCATCAATAGCGCGAACCACAAGACTTGTTGAATCGTTAAGCCACCGCGCCAGCATCGCGCGGCTATTATCCTCGTTGAT
>JAKSCJ010000114.1 GCA_022360675.1 Lysobacterales bacterium | reverse complement strand
GGAATCGTGTTGTTGGAGCTTTTGCTCATCTTGCGGCCATCTTGGCCGGGCAAAACCGCTACATGTTCGTCCACTTGCGCTTCGGGCAACACAAAGAATTCATCGCCATAAATATGGTTGAAACGACCCGCCATATCGCGCGCCATTTCCAAATGCTGAATTTGATCTTTACCCACCGGTACTTTGTGTGCATTGAACATTAAGATATCGGCGGTCATCAGCACCGGATAATTGAACAAACCCATGGTGATGCCGTAGTCGGGATCTTCGCTTTTTTCGTTGTTGTCTTGCACGGCTGCTTTATAAGCATGGGCGCGATTCAACAAACCCTTGGCCGCCACGCACGACAAAAACCACGTGAGTTCGGGAATTTCGGGCACATCGGATTGACGATAAAACACCGCTTGATCGGTATCTAAGCCCAAAGCCAGCCAAGTGGCGGCGATTTCCAAAGTGGACTGCTGTACTCGCTCGGCATCTTGGCATTTCACCAGTGCGTGGTAGTCGGCCAGGAAGTAATACGATTCCATGTCGCCGGTTTGACTGGCCGCCACGGCCGGTTTAATTGCGCCCACATAGTTGCCTAAATGTGGCGTGCCCGAGGTGGTGATTCCTGTTAAAACGCGTTGTTTGTTCATCTTGGTAACGATCAATCGCACCCGGCATGGTTCAGCAAGTGGTTTAGGTATCGCCCAAACCGCACCCGGCGGTTGAATCCTGACTTTTAGTGAATGAAAAAAGAATCGCGTATTATGCCCCCATGAAACGCATCCTTGCACGTTACCGGGCACTTTGTCGCCCTCAGGAGGCCGCAGCCATCGGTCGCGCCATCGCTTGGGAACAAACCGTCGAGGTGGTCGAAGCCGCCGTTCCCTGGCCCGAAGTTCGCGAGCGCATGGTGGGCCGGGTGGAACATATCGAACACGACGGCCAGGCCGCACATATCGATATCAGCTACAACCCCGAGCTGGCGGTAGATCAACTCACGCCACTGCTGAATTTGGCCTACGGCAATGTGTCGCTGTATCCCCAGGTTCGCCTCACTCATTTAGAGATTCCACCCGCCTTGGCCGATGCCATTGGCGGCCCACGCTTGGGCGTGCAGGGTATCCGTGAGCGCACCGGCATTTTCAGCCGGCCGTTATTGTGTACCGCCGTGAAACCCCGTGGTGCCGAGCTGGAGCACTTGGCCGATATCGCTTATCGCTACGCCTTGGGCGGCGGAGATGTGCTGAAAGACGACCAAAACCTGGCCGAAATCGACTTGCATAGTTTTCAGCAACGGGTGCTGGCCATTCATCAGGCTTTGGATCGCGCGGCACAAAAGACCGGCCGTCGTTGCATGTATTTTCCGCATATCAGCGGTGTGGGTCCGTTGATGGAAGGGCAGCTGAAATTCATCAGTGGTTTGGGTATTCAGGGCGCGTTATTCTGCCCGCTTACCTTGGGCTTGGCCGTGTGCAAGCAAGCCGCCGCCGATTACGATTTGGCCGCCATGTATCACCCCGCCTTTGCCGGCACCTTTACCGTGCCCACGCGCCACGGTATGAATGCCGAGGTGGTTTACGGCACCTTGTACCGTTTGGGCGGTGCCGATATTTCCATCTTCCCCGGTCCTGGCGGCCGCGTGCAATTGAGCGAAGATAACAACCGCGCTATCGCGCAACAATTAAGCCAGCCTTTAGGCTCGCTCAAACGCACGCTGCCCTGCCCGGCCGGTGGTAAAACGCTGGAACTCCTACCCAATTTAATGCGGCTGCACGGCCCCGATGCCTTATTGCTGGTGGGCGGCGCATTGCTAACTAACGATCCCGATCTCAGCGTGGGCACCGGGCGTTTTATCGATGCCATTAAAAATGAGTTTCCTGGCGACACCCGCCCCCAACAGCGGCCGGTGCGCGAAAATCACTCTTATGTGTTGAAGCATCAAGCCCAAGGCGAATGGTCTGAGCGCCAGCGTCAGGTTTATAAAGCGCCTAGCGCGTCATCGTCCACCCGGCCCGATTTCGACAACGTCGATCGCCTGCCCTTGGTGGGTAGCGCGCAAGAAGACACCAGCTTTGCGCTGCGCTATTTCGAACTGGCCCCCGGTGGCTACACCAGCTTGGAATGCCATGTGCACAGCCACACCATCATCGTGCATCACGGCGAATGTGTGCTGCGTCAAGGGCAACAGGCCGCCACGGTGGAACATTTTCAGGAAGCCGAGTTAACGGAGCAGCGCTTAAAGGCACAGGATATCGCCTATATCGATACCTTGATTCCACACCAGTTGGTGAATCGTAGCGAGGAAACCTGCGGCTTTTATTGCTTGGTGGATCGCTTGCGTGACCGTCCGCAGTCATTGAATGCTGGCGATGATCAAACTCAGGACGGCAAATCCAGCTGCGAATTACCTGACAGTAAATAAGCCTGTAAAAATTGCAGCCAGCGGTTCCATAACTGCTGGCGCTGGCGGGCTTGCTCCAGCGCATGGCCGCCTTCAATGCTTTGCCAATGCAGCCACAATTTAGGTGCTTGGGCGTGGAATTGCAGACTTTGAATGGGGTCTACCACGCCATCGGCATGGCCGTGGCTGAGTAAAACGGGGCGTGCCAGGCTGGCCGCCCGCGCTAAGGGCGAGACCTCGGCCAAGGCCACTTGATCTTGGGCGGGATCACCCACTAAATAGCGCCACTCGGCTGCACCCAAGTGGTTCCCTTGTTGCTCCAGCCATCGAATATGCTGGGCCAAATCGGTCACCGGCGCATGGGCCATGGCACAGCGAAACTGCTGCGGCTGGCTCAACACCCCTTGCAGGGCTGCATAACCGCCGTAGCTCATACCCGCGATGCACACCCGCTGTTCGTCCAGCCAGCCCCGTTGACGAATCTGCTCGATGCCCGAGAGTAAATCGCGCTGCATGGATTTACCCCATTCGCCCTGGCTGGCCATAAGAAAATCACGACCCCCACCGGAGCTACCGCGAAAGTTCACCTTCAGCACAGCAATACCCATCCGGGCCACCGCAGCGGCGAAAGGATCGTACTGGTAACGATCACGGCTCCACGGCCCGCCATGGACTAACACCAGCAATGGTGCTTGGCCTTGTACGGCCAGTCCATCACGCAATGCGGGCTGGTAATAACCACTTAAATTGAGGCCGTCGTCGCTTTGCCAACGTAGCGGAATGAGCTTGGGTCGTGTTTGCGTGGAGGCCTGTTGCTCGGCTGAAACTTCTGGCGTGGGCCAGGTTTGCCCCAGATTTTGTAGTTGATCGTTTTCAGCCTGATAGCGATACCAACGTTGGGGGCCGCGACCGTCCACCTCGGCCACCAAGGCTTGAGCGCGGGTTTCGTCTACCTGGCGTAGCAACCAATGGGATTGAGGATTATGTTTTTTCAGCTGTTTTTGCCAATGCTGCCACGTGGGCAGTAAGGCGCGTTGGGTGGGTAACAGGCTGTCCCATTCCACCAAGGCAGGTTTACCCACCAACTGCGACCACCAAACCCGCCGCATATCGGCGGTGATGGACGCAATTTGCGATTCACCCATCGCACCGCCCAACAGCCCTAAGCTATGTAAGCCGTAGGTATCGCGTTGTTCGGTTTCGGCGTAAACCCAAAGTTGATCTTCGCCCATAAAGCGCAGCGGCCGCCACGCGGGCTCGCTGAGTTGCCAGGAATCCAGCAGTGTCCAGGCACCGTAAGGTTCTTGCCGCCATTCCCAACGGTACTGCACATTATCGCGCTGCACTTGATACGACTGTCGCAAACGCGCCCCGCCTTGGTTATCCACCCGCCAATGCAAAACACCACCGGGATTCACTTCCACCACGCGGTAACCCAATGGCTCGCGCGCTGTTTCTGTCATAGCCTGGCGTGTCCAGCGATATAGATCGGGCTGGTAAGCTTGGCGCAAATCCATGCTGAATAAGACCTGCCCACCTGGTCCCACATCGACCACCCGGGCACCGCGGCGTTCGCCCTCGGCCCAGTGTTTAGGGGTAATTTGGTGAGACTTAAGCTGCACCGGTTGGCCCTGCTCATCAAGCGACCATTCCAACCACCACAAACTGGGCGCGTGGGCGCTTAGGTGCGCTTTCACTAACAGCGCTTGATCGCCGCTCCAATACAGCCCATCTAACACCCATTGCGAAGTTGAGCCTTGAGACCGGTCTTGAGGTAAATCTTGAGGCGGGGGCTGCCACAAGCGAATGCTGGTTTCTGATGCCTTAAGGTCGCGCCAATACAGCGCGTCGCCCTGCCAGGTTTCACGAATAAACACCATGCTTTGGGCATGATGATTCACCACCGGTGCCACCATGGGCCGTGGGCCATAGTCAACGGTGGGTGCGGCCCAAAACAGCCAGCTACCGAGCAGAACGGCTAAGCTCATTGTTGATGCACAGACAAAGGCACCGGTTTAAGCTGTTCATCCACTGAAACAAAAACCAATTCGCCGCTAATGGCCCACTCTTTACCGCCTTCCAAACGGTCTTCTTTATAGATATCAACCCGCACCGTCATGCTGGTGCGCCCAATGCGAATCACTTTGCCTTCTAAGACCACCACACTGCCTTCAGGAATCGGCACTTTAAAGTCGATTCGATCCATCGACACGGTAACCACGGTTTGTCGCGCGAAACGGGTGGCCGTCAAAAAGCCCACCTCATCCATCCATTTCAGCGCCGTGCCGCCATACAAGGTGTGGATATGGTTGGTATCGTGGGGGAAAACCAATTTTGTGATCTGGGTTTTTGAATCCGACACCCGAGCGTCAAAGTTAGACATCAACAGCGTTATCCGAGAAAGATCAGCTGCCTAGTATAGCGGGATCAACCCGCCACCAGCGAATCAGCCAGCACTTAACCCCGCCGTTGCCAACGTATCTAAGCGCAATAAAACGTTCGTCCCAAAACCCGAAGGCTCACTTTCTTGCAGACGGCATAGCGCCGGCATTTCATAAACTTTTCCGTTGACTTGCCTAAAAAAGCATTATCCACAATCGACATATCCCATCTTCGTCATTAGCAACTTTGGCGATACTACAAAAAAGATATTTAGTGCTAAGTTATTTTTTCGATCAAATTCAATGATCGACATTGGAACAAAAGTCCCACAATTTTCACTTATCCATCGAAAGAACAGGGAGTCTTTGAAAATGATGAAGCACAACCTCATCGCCGGTTTAGTAATGACTTTAGCTGCCAGCAGCAGCTTCGCCCAAGAATCCTTCGTCCAAATCCAGGATTCAGCCAATGAGTTGGCGAATGCCGCCGTCATTACCATAAACCCGGATGCGGTGTTAAACCTGCAGTTATCAGGCCAAGCCAGCGACCCCATCGAAGCTTTAGGCCAAATTGCCGACGAACTAGCCGCCAAGCACGGTTTGCAGATCCACAAAGAAATCGTTAACGGTCAATACGCTTTAGTTGTCAGCGGTAACATTGATGCCACTCTACAACAAGAAAGTAGCGTGGTAGCCACCCAGCCGTTATCCGGTAAGCAAGAGCAGTTTGCGCCGTTACGTATTTTTAGTCTTAACTGCTCTGCATTGGGTTTAGGGGGTTTAGTTGAATGCCGTGCCGTCGTTACCGGAGGCACCCCAGCTTACAGCTACAATTGGCAAGCGGCCAACTCCACCGCTACGGCCATCGGTGAATTTGCTTTTATCGATAGCTGCGCGGTGGCGAACAGTTTTGAATCCTTCCGTTTAACCGTCACCGATAGCGCTGGTAATTCGGTCAGCCGTAATATGTCGGTGAATTGTGTGAATAATCCCTGGTTCTAAACGAGCCACAGCTCCAATTTGCAAGTCCTTGAATATTGCTTTGGCGATGGGTGTGATTAACCCATCGCCTTTTTTATTCCATAGCCAGCAGATACCCACAACTCACTAATGCTTGAATACAATAAGCAAATACCTACCGCCTACACACATCATCGCTTAAGCCTTCTGCTTGCAAACAACACAAGCCACTCACCCCACGCCTAAATACCATCGTTTAATACTGAGTAATAGTCGCAGCCTTAAATTTATCTAAAAATATTAAAATTTGTTTAAAAAAGCATTACTTAAAAACAACATATCTTGTCTTCATCATTAGCCAATTTAGTGATGTCACAAAACTAAAACACAATGATAAATTAGTATTTCGATCTAATTTGAGATAAGCACACCAAAATAAGATCGATATCGAGTTAAATCGTTAAGTAAATACTTAAGAGAATTGACTTGCCCAACAAAAGAACAGGGAGTTTATGAACATGACCAAGCACAATCTTATCGCCGCTTTAGCTTTAACACTGGTGGCCAGTGGTAGCTTTGCCCAAGAGTCTTTCACACCAAAGCAAAATTCAAGCAACACATTAAGCAATACATCAGTCATTACTGTTAATCCTGATGCCGTCTTAAATTTGCAGTTATCAGGTCAAGCCAGTGATCCTATCGAAGCCTTAGGCCAAATT